>NZ_JBHVVI010000094.1:0-35152 GCF_042883685.1 Kitasatospora sp. NPDC058190 | reverse complement strand
CCGCCGGGCTGCCCCCGGCGGCGGCCGCGCCGGTGTCGGCGGCGGTGCTGGAGGTGGCGGCGGCCGGTTCGACGGCGGCCTGCGGGCTGCTGCCGGGGCTGGTCGGCCCGCACGCGGCCGTTCCGGCGAGGACGAGGGTGAGCAGGGCGGCGGGCGCGGCCCTGCCTATCGAGGGTTTGAACACGCAACGCGATGTTACTGACGAGGAATAAGTTTGTCGAAGACAGGCCAAGGCGTCGCGAAGGCGCAGGTCAGACCAGCCGCGCGGCGGGCAGTCGATCGCCCCTCAGCGGGCCCGTCACAACGGCCCCGGCCAGCTCGGCGAGGTACCGGGAGCGCTCCATCGGCACCGTCCCGAGGCTGCGGACGTACGGCCCGTCCCACTGGGCGTCCAGCAGCCGCCCGCCCACCGCGCCGAACCGGGCCCCGAGGTCGGCCACCGCGACCCGGGCGGCGTCCGGGCGGCGGTGGAACATCGAGTCCAGGCTCAGCACCGACCCGACGGCCACCCCGAACACCCCGCCGACCAGCTCCTCCCCCTCCCACACCTCCACGCTGTGCGCCGCGCCCCGCGCGTTCAGCTCCGTCAGCGAAGCGATCAACTCCGCCGTGAGCCAGGACGGTTGACGCCGATCGGCGCAGGCGTCGAGCACCTCGCCGAAGGCCCGGTCGGCGGTGGTCGACCACCGCACCGCGCCCCGCAGCCGCCGGGCGAGCCGACGCGGCAGCCGCACCGCGTCCGGGCGCAGCACCGGCCGCGGGTCCGGCGACCACCACGCCAGCGCGTACGGGTCCTCCCCGCCCGGGAGCACCGGCACCTCACCGGACTCGACCGCGTCCCCGTACATCGCCTCGTTGTACGCGCTGGTGTACACGTCCGCCGCCTGCAGCGGGAACAGTCCGCACCGGTACGCCGCCAGCAGCTCCCCCGGACCGAGCGTGCCGCCGAAGGCCACCGGCCCGTCACCAGCGGGCAGTTGGGATCCCAGGCAGGAGGCCAGGCGGGCGGCCGATCGAGCAGCGAGCCGCCGTCGCGGATGCGCCGGGTCCAGCGGCAGGAACGCCCCGCCCGCCTTGAGCACCCCCAGCCAGGCCACCACCAGCTCCACCCCGCGCCCCAGGCACACCGGCACCACCTGCTCCGGTCCCACCCCGCGCGCCCGCAGCGCGCCCGCCAGCCGGTCGCTGCGCTCGTCCAACTCCCGGTAACTGAGCGTCGTGCCCTCGTCGCCCCCGTCACCCGCGCCCGCGCCCGCGCCCACCACCGCGACCGCCGCCGGGTCGTGCGCCGCCCGTGCCCGGAACAGCCCGTGCATCGTCTCCGCGAACCCGGCACGGGCCACCGTCGGCCCCGGCCCCTGCCAGTGCCGCTCCACCCAGGCCCGGCACTCCGCCCGGCCGGCGGGCCCGTACACCGGGCGCCAGCCGCCCGGTACGGTCAAGTCCCCGGGCCAGATCGCGTACTGGCCGTCGTCGTTGCGCACCACGGCGTGACTTCGGGAGCTCACATCCGCTCGTACGCCCTGTGCGCTGTCGGCTGCGTCGTCCACCGGCTTGACCTCGTGCTGAAGCGGCAGAATGCTGGGAGATGCGACATTTTCGACTATACGCACCCACGGCACACCGAAACCGTCCGTCGCGGGACAACGCCGGACGCCGGCCTGTGCGCCGATCCGCCCCGTCGATACCGCGTCGATACCGCATCGACGCCGCGTCGACACCGCCTCGACACCGCCGACCACCGCGCCGACCACCGCGCACTGACCCCCCGTACAGCGGCACAGCCCGCCCTCGCCCGCCCTCGCCCGCACTCCCCCGGCCGACCGGCGGGGTGATGTCGTGGAGGAGGTAGCCTCATTGACTCGCCGGCGACAACGCCTGATGGCCTGCTACCTGCTCTGGATGGTGCTGTTCACCGGCAGCTACTTCGCCGACCCCGGGTCGCGGGTCGTCTGGTGGACGGGCATCGGCCTCGGCGGCGTCGCCGCCGTCGTGATCGGCGTCCGGCTCAACCGCCCGCGCCATCCACTGTTCTGGTACCTGCTGGCGCTCGCCAACCTGAGCTTCACCACGGGCCAGGCAATCCAGATCTTCGAGCTCGACGTCCTGCACCTCAACAACCCGTTCCCGTCCATCGCCGACGGCTTCTACCTCGCCGAGTTCCTGCTCTACGCGGTCGGCCTGCTCGGCTTCATCCGCTGGCGAACGGCCCGTCAGGACCGCGCCGGGTTGCTGGACGCGCTGATCATCACCCTCGGCCTGGCCCTGTTGGTCTGGATCTACCTGATCCTCCCGTACGCCCGGAACCCGGACCTCACCTGGCTCCAGAAGGCCGTCTCGATCGCCTACCCGCTCGGTGACGTGGTCGTGCTCGCCCTGCTGCTGCGGCTGTTGACCCCGCGCGGCGGCAACTCCCGCTCCCTGCGACTGCTCACCGTCGGCGCCCTCGGCCTGCTCACCTCCGACATCCTCTACGGGCTGATCCAGCTGCACGGCACCTGGCAGACCGGCACCGGCGTGGATCTCGGCTGGGCCGCCTTCTACACCGCCTGGGGCGCGGCCGCGCTGCACCCCTCGATGGTCGAGCTGACGAAACCGGTCCCGACCCAGCAGCCGGACCTCTCCACCACCCGGCTCGTCCTGCTCACCCTCGCCTCGCTCATCGCGCCCGCCATCCTGATCATCGAGTCGCTGGCCGGGAACACCAGCAACGCGGGCGTGATCGGCGCCTTCTCCGCCCTGCTCTACCTGCTCGTGCTGGCCCGGCTGGCCGTCGTCGTGGTCGCCAGACGTCAGGTGGTGGCCCGGGAACGGGCGCTGCGCGAGGCGGGCGCCCGGCTGACCGCGGCCGTCACCGTGGCGGAGGTCGCGGACGCCGTCCAGTCCGCCGCCTCCACCCTGATGCCCGCCGAGCCCGGGCACCTCGCCCTGCTCGCGGTCGCCGAGACCCGCGCCGGGTCAGGAGACGGGTCGGGGAGCGGGTCGGGCGTGCTGCACGTCCGGCGCGCCGGCCCGGACCCGGCGCAGCACCGCCCCGCGCCGTCGGTCGCCGACGGCCCGAACGTCGACAGCCCGGGCCCCGACGACTCGTACGCCGACGACGAGGTGCTCGCCCTCGCCGCCGACCGGGAGACCCGGCTGCTGCCCGTCGGCTCCGTCAACCTGCCCGCCGACCTGGGCCGGATGCCCTCCGCCCTGGTCTGCCCGCTCACCCTGGCCGAACGCCCCTCCGGCGACCCGGTGATCGGCGCGCTGGTGGTCACCGGCACCGAGCAGGAGCTGACCAGCCTCTGGAGCTCGCTGGAGATCCTCGCCGCGCAGGCGGCACTGGCCGTCGAGCGGGTGGTGCTGAGCCAGGAGGTCACCCGGCGCAACAGCGAGCTGTACTTCCGCACCCTGGTGCAGAACGCCGGCGACGTCATCCTGATCCTCGACGCCGACGACGGCGTGCGCTACGCCTCCTCCTCCGCCGAGCGGGTGCTCGGCTACCCGCGCCTGGACGGCACCCTGCTGACCGACCTCGTCCCGCCCGAGGACATCCGGGCCGTCGGCAAGGCGCTGGCCCGGATGCGCGGCCCGGCCGACCCGCCGCACGGCGACCAGCCGCGCGAGCACTGGCGGCTGCTGCGCCAGGACCACACCCCGATCGAGGCCGAGGTCCGCTACACCGACCTGCGGGCGGATCCGACCGTCGGCGGCCTGGTGCTCACCCTGCGCGACGTGACCGAGCAGCGCCGGATGGAACGCGAGCTGACCCACCGGGCCTTCCACGACTCACTGACCGGCCTCGCCAACCGGGTGCTGTTCCAGGACCGGGTCGGTCACGCCCTCTCCCGCGGCGAGCGCAGCGGCGCCGTCACCGGGGTGCTCTTCATCGACCTGGACGACTTCAAGGTGGTCAACGACACCCAGGGCCACGCGGTCGGCGACGAACTGCTGGTCGCCGTCTCGCTGCGGATCTCCACCGCGCTGCGCAGCTCGGACACCGCCGCCCGGCTCGGTGGCGACGAGTTCGCGGTGCTGGTCGAGGACGCGCTCCGCCCCGGCGACGTGGACACCCTGGCGGGCACCGTGCTGGCGGCGTTCGCCGAACCCTTCAAGCTGAGCTCGGGCGCGGTCCGGGTCAGCGCCAGCATCGGCGTGGCGACCACCGAGGACAGCGTGGACGCGGCCGAACTGCTCACCCACGCCGACCTCGCGCTCTACTCGGCCAAGGCGGCCGGGCGCCGCCAGTGGTGCCACTACCGGCCGGCCCTGCAGGCCGGGCTGGTGGAGCGGCACGAGCTGAACGAGAACCTGGACCTGGCGATCGCGGAATCGGCCTTCCAGCTGTACTACCAGCCGATCGTCGACCTGCGCACGGGCGACCTGGTCGGCTTCGAGGCCCTGGTCCGCTGGCCGCACGACCGGCGCGGCATGGTGCTGCCCGACGAGTTCATCGCCCTCGCCGAGGAGAGCGGCCAGATCGTCCCGCTCGGCGCCTGGATCCTGGAACGCGCCGTCCAGGAGGCCGCCGCCTGGCACGCCACCAGCTCCGCCCCCCGCGCCGCCGCCGGACGACCCCCGCTGCGGGTCAACGTCAACGTCTCCGCCCGCCAGTTCCGCGACGCCGGCTTCATGGACGTCGTCCGCCACGCCCTGGACACCTCGGCCATCGACCCGTGCACCCTGGTCCTGGAGCTCACCGAGTCCGTCCTGATGCGCCGCGACGACCGCCTGCGTGCCGACATGGCCGCCCTCGGCGACCTCGGCGTCGGCCTCGCCATCGACGACTTCGGCACCGGCTACTCGTCGCTGTCGTACCTGCGCGAGCTCCCGATCTCCATCCTCAAGATCGACAAGTCCTTCATCGACGGCCTCGGCCGCTCCCCCCAGCAGTACGCCCTGGTCGAGGGCATCACCCGGATCGCCGACACCCTCGACGTCCAGGTCATCGCCGAAGGCATCGAACACCCCGACCAGCGCGACCTGCTCGCGGCCATGGGGTGCCCGCTGGGGCAGGGGTACCTGTTCGCGCGCCCGATGGACGGGCCGCAGGCGCGGGCGCTCGTGCGGCGGGCGACGTTCGAGGCGGCCTGAGCCGCAGCCGGCCCGAATCGCCATGCACAGGCAAAGGCAAAGGCACGGCAATCGACGCGGGACCACCCCGCCGAGGGTACGTTGTCGGAGTCGGCCTGTGGCAGCGAGCGACCCTGCTCAGGACAGCTCCTGAGCCGGCATTGATCCGCTGAACCAACCCGCCGGGGCGCCGTCCGATCTCCGGACGGCTCCCCGGCGCACGACGTGACCGGGGTAGCACCATGCAGAAGCGGCGCAGTCCGTGGGCGATCGCCTACTTCCTGATCGGGCTCGTGTGCGTACTGATCTCGGTCTCCACCGCGGCGTACGCCACCAGGGTCGACGACCTGATTCCGATCGTCCTCGCCGGAATCCCCGGGCTGGTCCTGACGGTGCGCGCCCCGATGTGCGGAGCGTCCTTCGGACCGGCCGGGCTGAAGTACTCCGGACTGCTCCGGGCACGCTCGTACACCTGGTCCGAGGTCGAGAGGGTGGAGTGCGCCACGGTCCCGGGAACGCTCTTCTCCTCCGACCTCCCCGAACTGGTACTGGCCGACGGCAAGTCCGACCAGCTGCCGCTGCTGGCGGGATACGGCTGGGGCTCGAAGGCGAACAGGAGGGTGGAATCCCTCGTGGCCGACATGGAAGAGGCCCGGGCCGCCGCACGCACCGGGTGAGAAGACCGTGCTCCCGGCCCGAGGGTCGACGGATGGGGCCATCGCCCGGGCCGAGGACGAGGCTCGGCGGTACGCGAGCGAAAACGGCCTCCGCTACCTGGAGTTGGCCCAGTCGTACCGCCTGGCCACCGACGGCCGCCCGGGCGACGGGGACGAGGTGTTCTCGCTGCTGCGAGGCAGCCGGCTCGACGGGGAGGCATACCTGGACCGTTTCTTCGACACCGGGCAGGAGCGCCAGGGCACCACGGCCGGGGAGTAGTTCCAGCGGTCGGATCAGGCGGCGGTCAAGGAGACCCGGCCGCCGCTGCGGCGTTCGCCGGCGGCCCGCCAGGCGGCATCCGGCTCGGGCCGGCGTCCGGCTACGTCAAGGCGGCGGGCGCAGGCGGCGGGGCGACGAGGGTGTGCCGCGGCGGAACCGGGGCCGGCTACGCCCGGGGCTGGACGAGGACCTGCTCGCCCTCCCCCACCGGCTCCTCGAAGTTGTCGAAGTAGCGGCCGAACAGCTCCTCGTCCACGGTGACGGCGTTGGCGCCCTGCTGCTCGTTGCGCACCGCGAGGCGGGCCTCCAGGGTCGACCGGTCGGCCTTGAGGTGGACCAGTTCCCAGCGGCAGCCGTGGCTCTCCACCAGCGCCTTGTAGTCGTCCCGGGCGGCCCGGTTCCAGAAGCTGTAGTCCACCACGACGTTCCGCCCGGCGCGCATCAACTCGACGAGTTCCAGGCGCTGCTCGCCGCGGATCTGATCCTTCAGCCGGTCGAAGGCCACCGGCTCCAGCACCCGGCCGGCGTCGCGCTGCCCGATCCGCTGCCAGACCACCTCGTCGATGGAGAGCCGGACGTAGCCGCGCCGTTCCAGCTCCTTGGCGTAGGTGGTCTTGCCCGCGCCCGGGAGTCCGCACATCAGCACCACGGTGCTCAATCGCCCTGTCATGCCCGGAGGTTAGCCGTCGGCCCGGCGCCCGCATCAGCCTGGGGATGTAAACCCGTGGGCCAATGCGCGCGGCGGGGAGATCAATCGGTGGACCGATGCCGCCCGCCCGCGCCGCGTGACACCGTTCCGCGCATGGACACCACGCCGTTCACCGGCTCCAACGGACTGACGCGCCGTCGCATGCTGGGCACCGCCCTGGCCTTGGGCGCCGCCGCCCCGCTCGGCCTGGCCTCCACCTCCTGGGCCTCTTCGCCCTCCTCGCCCTCCGCCTCCGGGAGCGCGACCGGCCGACTCACCCTGCCCGCGCCCACCGGCCCGCACCCCGTCGGCACCGTCGCCCTGCACCTGCGCGACGCCTCCCGGCCGGACCCGGCCGCCGGGCCCGGCCAGTACCGCGAGCTGATGGCGAGCGTCTGGTACCCGGCCCGGCAGACGGACGGACTCCCGCTCGCCCCCTGGCTGGCCGACGGCCCGATGCAGCTCTTCCTCGACGACACCGGCTACCCGCTCCCGCTCTCCGTCGCCCCGCTCACCTCCGGGCACGTGGGCGCGCCCGTCCACCGAACCGGCCACCGGCTGCCCGTCGTCGTCTACGCGCACGGCGCACACAGCCACCGGGGCGACCACACGGTCATCGTCCAGGAGCTCGCCAGCCACGGCTACATCGTGGTCACCGTCGACCTCCCCCACGACGCCTTCACCCAGTTCCCCGGCCGCCCGCCGGTCACCCCGGCGAGGAACCCGAACATCGACACGGGTGTGCTCGCCTACGTCCCGGACTTCCGCTTCGTGCTCGACTGTGTCGAGGAGCTCGCAGCCGGCCGCAATCCCGACGCCGACCGGCGCGAGCTGCCCGAGGGCCTGCTCGGCGCCCCCGACCCGCAGCTCATCGGCATGTTCGGCTGGTCGAAGGGCGGCAGCGTCACCGCCCAGACGGCGGTCGTCGACCCGCGCGTCCGGGCCGGGCTGAGCCTCGACGGACCGATGATCCCGACCATCACCACCGACCTCGACCGGCCGTTCCTGATGATGACCGCCGACTGGCCCCGCACCCCGGACTCGGCCGCCGAGACCTTCTGGACCCACCTGCGCGGCTGGCGGCTCAACATCCAGGCCGACGGCGCCGTCCACTCCTCGTACGGGGACAACATGACGCTGATCCCGCAGGCCGGCAAGCTGCTCGGGATGAGCGAGCAGCAGATCCAGCAGCAGGTCGGCACCCTCGACCCCGAGCGCGGGATGCTCATCCAGCAGGCCTACCCGCTCGCCTTCTTCGACCAGCACCTGCGCCACCGGCGCGGGCACCTGCTGGACGGGCCTTCGCCGCGGTTCCCGGAAGTCAAGTTCCTTCCGTAGCCCGGCTTCGGGCGGGACCTACGGGAATGCCCCTGGTACTCGGCGGCGGCCGGGCACCAGGGGCATTCCGCGTTTCGCGCCGCTACGGGGTCTCGGCGCGGATCTCCTCCAGCGACTCGGCCAGGACGGACCGCGCCCGGGTGAACCAGTCGGCGATCACGGCGGTCTCCTCCGGCGTGTAGTCGGCGAACAGCGCGCCGATGCGTTCGTAGAACGGGCCGTAGACCTGCAGGATGCGCTGCTGCGCGTCCGGCGCCATCACCACCCGTACCCGGCGCCGGTCGCCCGGGTCGGCCTCGCGGCGCGCGTACCCGGCCTTCTCCAGTCGGTTGAGCACCCCGGTCACCGCCCCGGTGGTCAGCTGCGCCCGCTCGGCGAGGTCGCCGGCGGCCAGCGACTCGCCGGCGAGCGCCGCCTCGATGACGAAGCCGAGGCAGGTCAGGTCGGTGACGTTGAGCCCGAGCCGGGCGGCGATGTCCTGCTGGCCGAACTGGGCCAACGCGATCATCCGGTCCATCGCGTACTGCGCCTGCTCGGGCGTCGCCCGGGGGCGCGGCTTGCCCTTCACCCAGGATCTCCTTAGCATCTAAGTAACTTATCTCGTGAGATAAACGGACTGGGGCGTCGACCCGATCGAGCCCCGTTCGTTCACCGCCACCTGCCCATCTCACACCACAGGAGGATCCATGAGTGCACACGGTGACCACGACATGGGCCACACCGTCGCGGGCTGGACCGGCTCCGCCATCGCCACCCTCGGCTTCGCGGTCGCGGGCCTGGCCCTCGTCCTCGGCTCCGCACCCGGCCTCTGGGCGGGCGGAGCACTCACCGCGCTCGGCGGCCTCGCCAGCTGGCTGCTGCACCTCGCCGGGTGGGGCAAACCCACCGGCCCCCGCCCACCCCACCTGCGCCACTGGCGCACCCGCGACCACACCGGCCGCCACGGCCACCCGAACTGCCTCGGCTGCCGCCTCGCCTTCCGCACCACCGAAAGCTAGGCGGGTGACCATTCGCCATGCCGATGCACAAGGGAAGAGGCCGTGCCCGCTGCGAGGCGCGGCGGGCACGGCACGGGTCGGGCCGCCGCCCGCCCTGACGGGTCAGACCGACATGCCCTGGGCGGCGGCGGTGGGCGGGGTGGTGCTGCCGGCCGTGGTGCCGAGGATGTGTTCGACCTTGGCGACGGCGGTGCGGTACTGCGCCGCGGCGGCCTGGGAGTCGGCGCCCTCGCGCTGGAAGAAGCCGAAGACCATGCCGACGGTGCCGAAGCGCTCGATGCCGATGTAGGCGTTGAGTTGGACGCCGGCGATCGTGCCGTCGAGACGGACGGCGGGGGCGTCCGGGCGGTCGCCGAGGATGACGGGGGTGACGGTGAAGGTCACGGTGTCGGTGGAGTCGGCGTTGAAGGTGATGGTGTGGCAGGTCTCGAACGCGTCGGTGGCGGTGTCGACGTCGGTGGTGAGCCTGTCGGAGTCCTCGGCGGTGAGGGACTGGGTCACCATCGGGTTGCCGTCCGGGCCGTCGAGTTCGGTCTCGGCGCGCGGGGTGGCGGGGCCCGGGGCGGTGGCGTGCATCTCGATCAAGGCGCTGAGCGCGTCGCAACCGGTGACCGGGGTGGGGTCCTCACCGGGGCTGGGGCTGGGGCTCTCGGTGGTGGGGATCTCGGTGTAGTCGGCGCCGAGGTCGTTCGCGGTCAGCAGCGCCGACTTCAGCTGGTCGGCGGAGGGGAGGTCCTCGGCCGGTGCCGCCGATGCCGGCTGGGCCGGCCCCAGGGCGGCCGCCGCGACCAGGACCACGGCTGCGAGGGCGTGGAGAGGCCTCGGGAGGGACATGGCTGGCCCCCGGTCGGGAGTTCGGGCAGGGACAGGGCACCAGTGTCCCACCGGGGGTCGGGCGGGGCGCGCGGGGCGGGTGTCGCCCCAGCTCAGAGCGGGGTAGGGCCGGGGTGCGCCCGGACGTGCCGAAGTACGCGGAGGTGCACCGAGGTACGCAGAGGTACACCGAGGGCCCGCGACGCGACGCGCCGCGGGCCCCGTGCGCCGGGTGACCCCCTGACCACCCGACGTCAGATGCTCGCGGCCAGCTCGGTGCCCTGCTTGATGGCCCGCTTGGCATCCAGCTCCGCCGCCACGTCCGCGCCGCCGATCAGGTGCGCGGTCACGCCGTTCTCGCGCAGCGCCTCGTACAGGTCGCGGCGCGGCTCCTGGCCGGTGCAGAGCACCACGGTGTCCACCGGCAGGAGTTGGCGCTCGCCGTCCACGGTGTAGTGCAGCCCGGCGTCGTCGATCAGGTCGTAGCCGGCGCCGGCGACCATGGTGACGCCGCGGTGCTTGAGCTCGGTGCGGTGGATCCAACCGGTGGTCTTGCCGAGCCCGGCGCCGACCTTGGTGGTCTTGCGCTGCAGCAGGTGGACGCTGCGCGGGGGCTTCGGCCGCTCGGGGGCGCGCAGTCCGCCGCGCTCGTGGTACTCCGGGTCGATGCCCCACTTGGCCTGGAACACCGGCGGGTTGAGGCTGGCCTGGTCGCCCTGGTCGGTGAGGAACTCGGCCACGTCGAAGCCGATCCCGCCCGCACCGAGGATGGCGACCCGCTCGCCGACGGCCGCGCCGTCGCGCAGCACGTCCAGG
The DNA here is from genome assembly GCF_042883685.1 of Kitasatospora sp. NPDC058190. NCBI lineage: Bacteria > Bacillati > Actinomycetota > Actinomycetes > Kitasatosporales > Streptomycetaceae > Kitasatospora > Kitasatospora sp. NPDC058190. The sequence goes on along the minus strand of NZ_JBHVVI010000094.1, from coordinate 24,505 downwards.
TAGCCGAGCACGCTGGGGTGGTCGATTCCCGGGATGTCGACGGGGGTTCGGGGCGTGACGCCGGTCGCGAGGACGATCTCGTCGAAGCCCTCGGCGGTGAGCTGTTCGGCGGTCACGACGGCGCCGAGGCGCTGGGTGACGGCCAACTCGGCCAGTCGGGTGCGGTAGTAGCGCAGCGTCTCGTCGAACTCCTCCTTGCCAGGGATGCGCCGGGCGATGTTCAGCTGCCCGCCGATCGCGTCGGCGGCGTCGAACAGGGTGACGTCGTGGCCGCGTTCGGCCGCGGAGACGGCGAACGCGAGCCCGGCCGGTCCGGCCCCGACGACGCCGATGCGCTTGCGCAGCTTGGTGGGCGAGAGCACGAGTTCGGTCTCGTGGCAGGCACGCGGGTTGACCAGGCAGGACGTGATCTGGAGGCTGAACGTGTGGTCCAGGCAGGCCTGGTTGCAGCCGATGCAGGTGTTGATGGAGTCGGCGCGGCCGCCCTGCGCCTTGTTGACGAACTCGGCGTCGGCGAGCAGCGGACGGGCCATCGAGACCAGGTCGGCGCAGCCGTCGGCGAGCAACTGCTCCGCGATCTCGGGGGTGTTGATGCGGTTGGTGGTGACCAGCGGGATGCCGACCTTGCCCATGACCCGCTTGGTGACCCAGGCGAAGGCGCCGCGCGGCACGGAGGTCGCGATGGTGGGGATGCGGGCCTCGTGCCAGCCGATGCCGGTGTTGATGATGGTCGCGCCGGCCGCCTCGACGGCCTGGGCGAGCTGGACCACCTCGTCCAGGGTGGAGCCGCCGGGTACCAGGTCGAGCATGGAGAGCCGGTAGACGATGATGAAGTCCTCGCCGACCCGCTCGCGGACCCGGCGGACGATCTCCACCGGGAAGCGCATCCGGCGCTCGTACGGGCCGCCCCACTCGTCCTCGCGGCGGTTGGTGGCGGCGACGATGAACTCGTTGATCAGGTAGCCCTCGGAGCCCATGATCTCGACGCCGTCGTAGCCGGCCCGGCGGGCGAGCTCGGCGCAGCGGGCGAAGTCCTCGACGGTCTGCTCGACCTGCTCGGCGGTGAGCTCGTTGGGCACGAAGGGGCTGATCGGGGCCTGCAGGGCGCTGGGGGCGACCAGGTCGCGGTGGTAGGCGTAGCGGCCGAAGTGCAGGATCTGCAGGGCTATCCGCCCGCCGGCCGCGTGCACGGCGTCGGTGACCACCCGGTGCTTGTCGGCCTCCTCCTCGGTGGTCAGCATCGCGCCGCCCTCCCAGGGGCGCCCGGCCTCGTTGGGGGCGATGCCGCCGGTGACGATCAGGCCGACGCCGCCTCGGGCGCGCTCGGCGTAGAAGGCGGCCATCCGCTCGTAGCCGCCGGGGGCCTCCTCCAGGCCGACGTGCATCGAGCCCATGATCACGCGGTTGGGCAGGGTGGTGAAGCCGAGGTCGAGCGGGCTGAGCAGGTGCGGGTAGCTGTTGCTGCCGGGCGTGGAGCTCATCGACGTCTCCTGAAGGGGCGGCCGGTGGGAATTGTTACCGCAGGGTAGGGGACGGTCGAGGTGCTATGCAACTAGTTGCATATCGGGTCGGCGAGCCGAAAAGACGTGAGCCGGGGGGAGGCGAGCCGCGGAGACGGGTGCGGGCGGACATGCGGAGGCCCCGGCTCCTGGAGCGGAGACCGGGGCCCGGGAACGCCTGGGGTCAGACGTTGACGCCGTAGTCGGTGGCGATGCCGCGCAGGCCGGAGGCGTAGCCCTGGCCTATGGCGCGGAACTTCCACTCGGCGCCGTTGCGGTACAGCTCGCCGAAGACCATCGCGGTCTCGGTCGAGGCGTCCTCGCTCAGGTCGTAGCGGGCGACCTCCTGGCCGTTGGCCTGGTTGACGATCCGGATGAAGGCGTTGCGGACCTGGCCGAAGTTCTGCAGCCGGGCGTCGGCGTCGTAGATCGACACCGGGAAGACGACCTTGGCGACGTCCGCCGGCACCCGCGACAGGTCGACCTTGATCTGCTCGTCGTCGCCGTCGCCGCCACCGGTCAGGTTGTCGCCGCTGTGCTCGACCGAACCCTCGGGGCTGCGCAGGTTGTTGAAGAAGACGAAGTGCTGGTCCGAGACCACCTTGCCGAGCGCGTTGCACAGCAGCGCGCTGGCGTCCAGGTCGTAGTCGGCCCCGGTGGTGGTGCGCACGTCCCAGCCGAGACCCACGATCACGGCGCTCAGACCCGGCGCCTCCTTGCTCAGCGAGACGTTGCCGCCCTTGGCCAGCGAAACTCCCACAATGCCCTCCTCGGATCTCTCCCTGCGGACGAATCTACAGCACTGTAGAGATCGCGAGAATCCGCCTGCAGGCGGGCCCCGCCCCGGGGATTTCTCAGGGCCGGGAACGGGAACCGCCGCCTCACCTCACGTCGTCGATGATGATCCGCAGCGCACCCCGGGCGGCGGCCGCCCGACGCCCCCAGTCCGACAGCAGGCGCAGCAGCGCGCGCTCGCCCTCCGGCAGCCGCGCGAGGTCCACCTGCCCGATCTCCCGCACCAGCGCGGCCGTGGCCGGCTCCTTGATCCGCGTGCTGTGGTCGATGTCCGGCTCGTGCCGGGCCAGGGTCGGCAGGGCGTGCGCGCCGAGGCGTCGCAGGACCGCCCTGGTCGCACCGCCGTCGGCCCAGGTCTCCAGCGCCCCGGGCTCCGGCGGCGGGCCCGCCGCCCGGCCGGACCGGGCCTTCACGGCGACCCGGTGGAGCACCAGGAGGTACTCGCCCTCCCCGCGCTCGTCGCCCGCTTCGCAGCGTCGCAGCACGCGCCCCTCCCCTCCGCACACGGAGCACAGTACCGGCCGGGGCGCCGGGTCCGTACGGCCGCCCTAGACTGGCTCCGGCCGCCCTGTTCGCCTCGACGGACCCGCCCTGATGCGAGGCCCTCGCAGGAGGTTCCCATGCGCCAGCGGTACAGCTTCCACGTCGACCGGGCCGGACACTCGGTCACCGTCAACGTCCGCTCCGGCTGGATCACCGAGACCGAGCTGCTGGTGGACGGCAGGGAGTGCGCCTTCCACCGCGTCCACGGCCACGGCAGCTACCCCCTGACGCTCTCCGGCCAGCTGCCCGAGGAGCCGCCGCAGCCGCTCGCCGTCACCCTCGACCGCACGGGCCGGGCGGAGCACCCGCTCGCCTGCGTGCTGGCGGTCGCGGGCTGCGAGCAGCCGATGCCGGAGCACACTGCGCGCTGAATCCGCCCGCAGGGGTGGTTTGCGGATGAAAAGCCCGAAAACCTACAATCCTCCGTCCGCTTCCACCTCCTGCTCGAAGGCCTCCGCATGACCTCCTCCATCACCCCCGACGCCTTCGACGAGCTGCTGCGCGAGGTGATGGCCGACGCCGAGCGCTTCGGCCACCGCCAGCACGTCCGGCTCACCTGGCTCGCCGTCCGCCGCCACGGCGCCACCGCCGCGCTCGACCTCATCGGCGAGGGCATCCGGCGCACCGCCACCAAGGCCGGGGCGCCGCAGAAGTTCCACGTCACCATGACCCGGGCCTGGGTCGAGCTGGTGGCCCAGCACGCCGACGGCGCGGGCGACTTCGAGGAGTTCGCCGCCCGCCACCCCGAGCTGCTCGACCGGGACCTGCTCACCCGTCACTACCGGCCCGAGACCCTGGCCGACGAACGGGCACGCACCGCCTGGGTCGAGCCGGACCTCTCCCCCCTCTCCCGGGCCTGCTGAGCCCGGACCGCGCTCCGATCGAGCCCCGACCGAGCCCGCCGGCCGCCCGCCCGGCGGGCTCTCGCGCACCCACAGGGCTATCTTGCCAGCAATCTAGCGTGCTAGCATCCTTGCCGTGGGAGACGACGATGTGAAGCAGTTCAACGTGTACCTGCCGATCGGCCTGATCAAGCAGGTCAAGTACCGCGCCATCGAGTCGGAGCTGTCGCTCTCGGCGCTGGTCGCCGAGGCGCTGCGCGCGTATCTCGAAGCCCCCACCCCCCAGCACGAGCAACCGTTCGACGAATCCGTCCAGGAGGACTGAGATGACGACCGAAGGCATCGAAGCCGTGTTCATCGAGACCCACAACTGGGGCAAGTCCGTGAAGTTCTTCCAGAGCCTGGGCTACCAGCTGGAGTTCGAGACCGACCACAACTCGGGCCAGCTGCGCAACGGCGAGGGCCCGACCGTCTTCATCGCCGAGGTCCCCGCGGACCGGGAGACGCCGCTCCAGCTGGTGCTGAAGGTCGCCGACGCCGACGCCTTCCAGCCCGGCGAGGGCGTGGAGGTGGTGACCCCGTTCGAGGACACCCACTTCGGGACCAGGCTCATGACCGTCCGCGACCCCGACGGGCGGCTCTGGAACCTGCAGGCACCGGCCAAGACCCAGTAGGAGCAAGCCGCGCCCGAGGACGACTGCCAGGCCGGTACGGCGGATCTGCCGTACCGGCCGTCGGCGTCGCCGCTACTGCGGGGCGATCTCCGAGGCGGCCTCCGCGACGATCTCCTCGACCGCCTTCCGGGCCCGCTCGGCGTCCGCCTTCACCAGGCCGATGCGGGTCCGGCGGTCGAGCACGTCGGCCGTGTCGAGCGCGCCCTCGTGGGTGACGGCGTAGGCGATCTCGGCGCGGGTCACGTCCAGGTCGTCCGCCACCGGCGCCAACTCCCCCGCCGCCAGTACCTCGTGGGCCGCGCCGCCGTGCCGGGCGAGCAGCGAGGCGGGCACCGGGGAGGCCGGGGCCGGGCGGCTGTCACGGTGACCGGGGGCGCCGACCAGCGGGAGGCGGGCCGTCCAGCAGGTGCGGGCGGGCAGGCCGCGCAACCGGACGGCGGCGTCCACCGCGTCCTCGGCCATCCGCCGGTAGGTGGTGAGCTTGCCGCCGACCACGGTGACCACTCCGGACGGGGACTCCAGCACCGCGTGCTCCCGGGAGATGTCTGCGGTGTTCCCGCCCCCGGTGTCGATCAGCGGGCGCAGCCCGGCGTAGGCGCCGCACACGTCCTGCCTGGTCAGCTCGGTGGCGAGGGCGGCGTTGACGGTGTCGAGCAGGAAGGTCAGCTCGGCCTCGGTGGGCTGCGGCTCGTCCGGGATCGGGCCGGGGGCGTCCTCGTCGGTCAGGCCGATCGCGACCCGGCCGAGCTGCTGCGGCAGGGCGAAGACGAAGCGGCTGGTGGAGCCGGGCACCGGCACGGTCAGCGCGGCGGTCGGGTGCCCCAGGGTCGCGGCGTCCACCAGCAGGTGGGCGCCCCGGCTGGGCCGCAGCTTGATCGAGGTGTCCACCTCGCCCGCCCACACCCCGGTGGCGTTGATGACCGCGCCCGCGGTGACGGTCAGCGTCTGGCCGGTCAGCGTGTCCACCAGCCGGGCAGAGGTCCCGGTGACGGACTCGGCCCGCACCCGGGTCAGCACGCTCGCGCCGTACTGCGCGGCGGTGCGCGCCAGGGCGACCACCAGCCGTGCGTCGTCCACGAGTTGGCCGTCGTGCGCGACCAGCGCCCCGCGCAGGCCGGCGGTCCGAACGCCCGGCACCAGCCGGCGGGTGCGGGCCGCGTCGACCCGGCGCACCCGGGGCAGCAGGGCGCCCGGCGTGCCGGCGCCGAGCCGCAGCGCGTCGCCGGCGTGGAAGCCCGCACGGATCAGCGAGGCCTGGCCCGGGCGCAGCAAGTCCGGGATCAGCGGCACGAGTTGGGGCAGGGCGCGAACCAGGTGCGGGGCGGTGCGGGTCATCAGCACGCCGCGCTCGACCGCACTCTCCCGGGCCACCTTGACCCGACCGGAGGCGAGGTAGCGCAGGCCGCCGTGCACGAGCTTGGAGCTCCAGCGGCTCGTACCGAAGGCGAGGTCACGGGCCTCGACCAGCACCGTGCGCAGGCCGCGCGAGGCGGCGTCCAGGGCCGCCCCGGCGCCGGTGACGCCGCCGCCGATCACCAGCAGGTCGATGTGCGGGTCGTCGGCGAGCGCTTCGAGCTCGAACGTCCGGCGGGCGGCGTTGAGTCGGCTGGTTCCGGCGAAGGGGCTGACGGATGGACCGACCGAGGGGCCGGCGGGAGAACCGGGGTGGGAGCCGGGGGACGAAGCGGCGGTGGGCGTCATGGCGCGAGGTATCCGTTCAGTGCTCTGGCCAGTTCGCGCCGCCAGGCCGCCTCGGGCAGCAGGGAGGCGACCATGCGGTGCGACTGGACGGTGGACTGGGCGATCAGCAGGACCATGGCCGCCAGTTCGGTCGGCTCACCGGCCCGGATCGAGCCGCCGGCCTGCCCCTGCTCGATGCCGGTGCGCAGCGCCTCCAGCAGGCCGCGCTGGCTGGCACCGAGCCGCTCGACCACGTACTGGAGCAGCAGGTCGGAGTCTTCGGAGTGGAGCAGGGCGCCGAGCACCGGGTGGTCGCGCAGCCGGACGGCGACCTCGACCACCCGCTCCACCAGGGTCTCCCGGTCGTGGACGTCGAGCGCGGCGCCCTCCAGGGTGGCCAGGATCTCCCGGGTGAGCAGCGCCCCGATCACCGCCCGGACGTCCGGCCAGCGCCGGTAGACGGTCGGGCGGCTGACCCCGGCGCGGCGCGCGATCTCCGCCAGCTGGGTCCGGCGGACGCCGAGGTGGACGATCAGGTCGGCGGCGGCGTCCAGGATCGCGTCGTCGGTGCTGCGGGGTTGCTGGGCCTCGGCGGGCTCGACGTTACTACTTGACATGATGTGTGAAACTGTAACGCATGGCACCTGAGACGCAAGCGGGACCGGCGAACGCCGCGCTGCCGCTCCCCCCGATGAAGTGGGACGCCTGGGGCGACCCGACCCTCGCCAAGGAGCTGTCCGCGGACATCAAGGGACTGCTCGCCGCCGCCCTCGGCGTCACCGGCGACGCCGCCCCCGGTCCCAGCGCCGATGAGGTCGTCCTGCGTCCCTCCCGGATCACCGCCGAGGACCTCGAGGCGCTGGCCGCCGCCGTCGGCGAGGCGCACGTCAGCGCCGCCGACGCCGACCGCCTGCCGCGCGCCGGCGGCAAGTCCACCCCCGACCTGCTGCGCCGCCGCAGCCGCGAACCGCAGGACGCCCCCGACGCCGTGGTCGTGCCCGGCAGCGAGCAGGAGATCGCCGCCGTCCTGGCCGTCTGCGCCGAACGCCGCATCGCCGTCGTCCCGTTCGGCGGCGGCACCAGCGTGGTCGGCGGCCTCGACCCCGAGCGCGGCGCCCTCCAGGCCGTCGTCTCGCTCGACCTGCGCCGCTTCGACCAGCTGATCGACCTGGACGAGACCTCCGGCGAGGCCGTCCTCGGCGCCGGCCTCACCGGCCCGGCAGCCGAAGCCCTGCTCGCCGAGCGCGGCTGGGAACTCGGCCACTACCCGCAGAGCTTCCGCTACGCCACCATCGGCGGCTTCGCGGCCACCCGCTCCTCCGGCCAGGACTCCGCCGGGTACGGGCGCTTCGACGAGATGGTCCGCGGCCTGCGCGTGATCACCCCCGTCGGTGTGCTGGACCTCGGCCGCGCCCCCGCCTCCGCCGCCGGCCCCGACCTGCGCCAGCTCTTCCTCGGCTCCGAGGGCACCCTCGGCGTGATCACCGCCGTCCGGCTGCGCGTGCACCCGCTGCCCGCCGTCAAGGCGTACGAGGCGTGGAGCTTCCCCGACTTCGCCACCGGCACGGCCGCGCTGCGCGCCGTCGAGCAGCAGGGCACCGGCCCGACCGTGATCCGGCTCTCCGACGAGGCCGAGACCATGGTCAACCTCGCCATGACCGAGCAGATCGGCGGCTCCCCGACGGTCAGCGGCTGCCTGGCCGTCACCGTCTTCGAGGGCGACGCCGCCCAGGTCGCCGGCCGCCGGCAGCTCACCCGCGAGGTCCTGCTCGCCGCCGGCGGCACCTCGCTCGGCGAGGAACCCGCCCGGGCCTGGGAGCACGGCCGGTTCAACGCCCCGTACCTGCGCGACTCCCTGCTCAGCGCGGGCGCGCTGTGCGAGACCCTGGAGACGGCGGCCGGCTGGAGCGGGCTGGCCCGGCTGCGGACGGCCGTCACCGAGGCGCTCACCGGCGCCCTGCCCGGCGCGCTCGTGCTCTGCCACATCTCGCACGTCTACCCGACCGGCGCCTCGCTCTACTTCACCGTCGTCGCCGCCCTCGGCGAGGACCCGCTCAGCCGCTGGGGCGTCGCCAAGCGCGCCGCCGGGGACGCCATCCTCGGCGCGGGCGGCACCATCACCCACCACCACGCGGTCGGCGCCGACCACCGGCCCTGGATGACCGAGGAGATCGGCGACCTGGGCGTGCGCATCCTGCGCGCCGTCAAGGCCGAACTCGACCCGGCGGGCATCCTCAACCCCGGCAAGCTGATCCCATGACCGGCACGAGAACCGTCCGCAGGGTCGCCGTTCTCACCAACCCGGCGGCGGGCATCGGCCACGCCGAACCCGCCGCCCGCCGGGCCGTCGCCCGCCTGCGCGCCCTCGGCGTCGAGGTCGAACCGCAGGCCGGGCGCTCCGCCGAGGACGCCGTCCGCCTGGCCCGCGAGGCCGCGGCGGACGGCGTGGACGCGGTGGTCGTGGTCGGCGGCGACGGCATGGTCAACCTCGCCCTCCAGGCCCTGGCCGGCACCCCCGTCCCGCTGGGCCTGATACCGGCCGGCACCGGCAACGACCACGCCCGCGAGTACGGCCTGCCGATCGCCGCCCCCGAGGCCGCCGCCGACGTCGTCGCCGCCGGGCGGGTGCGCGGCGTCGACCTCGGCCGGATCACCGGCCCGGACGGCGCCGTCCGCTGGTACGGCTCCGTCCTCGCCACCGGCTTCGACTCGCTGGTCAGCGACCGCGCCAACCGGCTGCGCTGGCCGCGCGGCCGGATGCGCTACAACCTCGCCATCCTCGCCGAGTTCGCCAACCTGCGCCCGCTGCCGTTCCGGATCACCCTCGCCGACGGCACCGTCGTCGAACGCGACCTGACGCTGGCCGCCGTCGGCAACACCCGCAGCTACGGCGGCGGCATGCTGATCTGCCCCTCCGCCCTCCCGGACGACGGCCTGCTCGACGTCACCCTGGTCGGCGCCATGCCCCGACTGCGGATCGCCCGCTTCTTCCCCACCCTCTTCAAGGGCACCCACATCAGCCACCCGGAGGTCACCACGCTGCGCACGGAGTCCCTGCGGATCGAGTCCCCCGGCATCACCGCCTACGCCGACGGGGAGTTCATCACGGCCCTGCCGGTCGAGGTCACGGTGGTACGGGAGGCACTGCGGCTGCTCGTGCCGTGAGCGACCCGGTCTCCCCGGGCGGCCGAGACACCGCCCGGGGGCTCAGGTACGGTCCCGGGGTGACAACACCCCTCCCCGCCTGCCGGGCGCACGGCCCCGGTCTCGACCCGGCGGACCTGGTCGGCCGCACGCTGACCCGGATCGTCGCCGCCTGGCACGTGTACGAGGGCCGACTGGACCCGATCCCGGCCGACCTCTGGCTCATCGACGACCGGGGCGAGGCCACCCGGCTCGCCAGCGGGACGGACTGGTGCCTGGAGGTCGAGGCCTCCGCGCCGTACGAGGGCTACGACATGGGCGAATGGGGCCGTATCGAGGTCGGCCCGGCCGATGCCGAAACGGCCTTCGCCCGCCACCTCGGCCGGCCCGTCCTCGCCGCCCGCGAGGAGCACGAGCCGACGACCGGGCGCATGGCGCTGGAACTCGACTTCCCCGACGGCACCGTCCGCTGCGAGAGCTACGCCGGCGAGCTGATCGTGCGCGCCGTGCTCACAGGTGCGCCCTGATCTGCCGGACCGGGTGACCGAGCGCGGCGCCGATCGCCGCCAACTCCGACTCGGCGAACCAGAGGCACTCCGGGATCACCGACAGCACGTCATCACTCACCGCGCACCTCCGGCTCCGTCCGCACCAAGTTGGCCGCCGGCCTTCCGGTCCGCCGCGATCACCTGCCGCCGTACGCCCCTCGGCAACTCCCGCCACAGCTGCCGGGCGTTGCTCCGCGGCACCTGCCCCGGCTCCAGCACGAGAGCCACTCCTCCCCGGAACACGCCGCCGACCCTAATGCCCCGGCCGTCCAGGCTTCACCCCACCAGGCGGCGGCGCCACAGCAGCGGGCGTATCTCGACCGCGTCGGACGGGTCGCCGCTCCACACCGTCGGCAGGCCGACGGCCGTGAGGGCGGCGACCACCTCCTCGCCGACCGCCGTGGTGGTCGCCGCCGAACCGTCGAAGCCGCCGTAGAGCAGCGAGAGGCCGTGCCCGGCAGCCGCGGACTCGGTGCACTGGAAGTGGAAGTAGACGAAGCCGCGGGCCTCCGGCTCCCCGGCCGCGCCGATCTCGGCCTGGCCGCAGGAGCGGCAGCAGGTGAAGTGCTCCCGCGCGGTGATGCCGCTCTCCTCCAGGACGGCGAAGGCCCGGGCGAGGCGCTCCGGGTCCGTCTCACCGACCCAGCCGCTCTGCTCGCCGACCCGCTCCAGCCAGAGCCGGTCGGCGAGTTGCCCGGCCTGCGGGCGGGAGACCGGGCGGCGCCCGGCCGACACCAGGTACTCCTCCGCCTCCTCGGCGAGCCGGGCGCGGTCGGTGTAGCCGCAGGCCAGGGTCAGCCGCAGCCGCTCCTCCAACTCCCGGTGCTCGTCGGCCTCCAGCGCCAGCGCCGGCACGGGCTCCGGTGGCCCGAAGTCGAGCGGCGCCCAGTCCAGGCCGTCGCCCCAGCCCGGCTCCTGGCGCGCCCACCCCGTCATCGCCGAGACCACCGGCTCCGGCCCGTCCACCCGCACCTCGAAGTGCCGGGCGGCGGAGCCGTCCCGGTACTCCAGCGTGTAGTCGCCGCCGTCCTTGTGGCACACCTGGATGTACATGTCCGGCAGGTCCGGTATCCGCTGCACGACGAGGAAGGTGTCGGCCCCCGCGCCGATGCGCCGGACCAGCCCCGCCAGTTCCGTCGCGGTCACCCTCAGGTGCCGCGTCTCGTTCGTCTGCACCGCGATCGCCAGCATGCCGTCACCCTTGCACACCCCACTGACAATCGACGCCGGGCCCCCGGCCGTTCAGGCCCGGTGCTGCCGCAGCCACCCGGCCAGGAACGCGGCGGCCTCCGCCGGGTCCTCGGCCTCCAGCAGCACCCGGTCCTTCCGCCGGTCTTCGAGCACGGTGAATCGGCCTTGCCAGGCGAGCATTGCGGGGAATCCCTCGGTGCCCCGGACCCGGAACTCCCGAGGTGGAGACGTTCAGGCTGCTCATCGAGATCCACGGGCACAGCGCCCGCAGCACCGGCTCGGCGACGAACGTCGTGTCATCCACGACGGGCCCCTGGAAGGTCTTCACGCGGCAGCAGGGCGCCGCCCACCGGAATGCCGTCGATCTTCCCACCAAGCTTCATCGAACCCCCTTGCGGGGCACCCTAGACGGCGTGGTCCGCCCGCCGCAGACGGAACACCACACTGCGACCCCCCTCGGGGTCGTCGAAGTCCTCGGCCCGGTCGTGGGTCATCCCCAGGCGTCGCATCACGGCCTGGGAGCGCAGGTTGGCGGCGATGGTGACGGCGAGGATCTCGGGGAGGGCGAGCGCGTCGAAGCCGTACGCGAGGACGGCGCGGGCCGCCTCCGTCGCGTAGCCGCGGCCCCAGGCGGAGCGGGTCAGGCGCCAGCCGATCTCGACCCCGCTGACCCGGGCCTGCTCCTCGACGTCGTCCAGGCCCACGAAGCCGACGAACTCGCCGCTCTCCCGCACCTCGACGGCCAGCCACCCGTAACCGCGCCGCTCGATCGCCGCCTCGTACCGCGCCACCGAGGCGTCGCTCCGCTCACGGGTGAGGATGCCGCCGAGGTGCTCGCGGACCTGCGGGTCGGCGTTCATCGCGGCCCAGGGGGCGAGGTCGGACTCCCGCCAGCGGCGGATCAGCAGCCGGTCGGTGCGCAGTTCGTTCATGGTCCCAACCCAACGGCACCCCACCCACCCGGGCAACCGGATATCGGGGTGCTTCGGAGACGAGTCGGACACGCCCTGAGGCCCCCACCCCCGGCGCATCCGGCTCACAGCCGGATGCCGCCGAGCTGCCGGATCATGGTGAGGTCGTCGCGGATCGCCCAGCGCTCGGCGATCCGCCCCTCCCGCAGGCGGTAGGCGAAGGCGACCTCCCGGGCGTAGTCGCCGCTGTGGGTGGGGAAGCCGAGGAAGTCTCCGCCCGTCCAGTGGCCGACCCTCAGGCCGAACTGGACGACCAGGTCGTCCTCGGCGACGGTGTGGCAGCTGCGCCAGTGGTCGTCCTCGAACTGCCGGGCCGTCGTGGTGAGGAACGCCCGGGTACCCGCGAGGCCGGCGGGCCGGCCGGGGGCGAGGGCGTGGTTGACCAGCTCCGGTGTGCAGAACTCGTCCAGGCGGCTGACGTCCCCGGCCCGGACCAGGGCGTCGAAGCCTTCCACAATCTGCTTGTTGACCTCGGCGCTCATGACGTCCACCTCCTGCGGGCAGCGGCCGGCGACTCCCCCGCTCTCGACGTTGCCACGGACGCCGTACGCCTTCCACCCGGGAGCGGCGGCGATTCCCCGGCGGCCATTCCCCGGCGGGAATTGTCCGGTGACGGCGCCGATTCGAGGATGGGGCGCACAGTGACCGACCGAACCCGTGAAGGAGCCGGCCATGACCACCAGTGCCCAGCAACTCGCCGACCGTTACGCCGCCTTGTGGACCGAACCCGACGCCGATCAGCGGCGCGAGGCGATCGAGCGGCTGTGGACCGAGGACGGCGTGCACCTCGTCCACCCGCCGGAGGGGATCCGCGAGGAGGCCGCCCGGGTGGGCTTCCCGGAGCCGGTACTCGAAGCGCGCGGCTACCGGGAGCTGGAGTTCCGCGTCGCCCGCGCGTACCAGGAGTTCGTGGCGCCCGGGGAGTTCACCTTCCGGGCCCGGCCGGACGCCGTACGGCTGCGCGACGTGGTCCGCTTCACCTGGGAGATGGTGCCGGCCGGCGGCGGTGAGGCGGTGGGCGGCGGTGTGGAGTTCGTCGTCCTGGACGCCGACGGGCGGATCACCGCCGACTACCAGTTCCCCGGGCTCTGACCAGCAGCTCCGCGGTCCGGGCGTCGGCGGGCAGGAAGGCCTCCAACTTCAGCTCGGCGAGCGTCACGTCGACGGCGGTGGCGAAGGTGGTCACCGTGGTCATCAGGTGCAGCTCGCCGAGCGCGGTCCGCAGCTCCAGCGGCACCGCGAAGCCCAAGTGCTGTTCCTCCAGCGCCGTTTCGGGCACGTAGGAGCTCAACTCCTCGTGCAGTTCGCCGAGCTGGCGGGTGCGCTCGACGATGTGCCGGGCCCAGGCGGCGAAGTTGAGGATGCGCGGCGCGAGGCCGTCCGGGTGCAGGGCGAGCCGGTAGGCGTTGGTGCCGGGCCCGACCAGGCGCGGGTCGGCGCCCTCGGTGATCACGTCCAGTGCCTCGTTGGCCGCGACCACGTCGCCGCGCCGGTCCACCACCACCGCGGGGTACGGCAGGTGGCCGGCCAGGATGTGGTCGATCGCCGCCCGGACCGGCGCCAGTTGCGGCCCGTCCAGCGGCGTCTCCGGGTAGACGGGGGCGTAACCGGCCGCCAGCAGCAGCTCGTTGCGTTCCCGCAGCGGCAGGTCGAGTGACTCGGCGAGGCGTACGACCATGCCCCGACCGGGCACCGAGCGGCCGGACTCGATGAAGCTGAGGTGCCGCTGGGTGGTGCCCGCTCGGGTGGCGAGGTCGAGCTGACTGATCCGGCTGCCGGTACGGCGCTCGCGCAGCGCCTGGGGGAAGTCCACGTCCCATTTCTATCCGGGCCCGGCGTCACCCGCCATTCCCCTCGGGGAATTGAGTCCGTTCACCGCGACGAGAAGGATCGACGGCATGAACATCGGTGTTTTCCTCCCCACCGGGCAGGACCAGTGGGCGCCCGTCGGCGACCCCCGCGACCTGATCGGATTCGCCCGCCGGGCAGAGCAGTTGGGCTTCGCCTCGCTGTTCGTCAACGACTCCCTGCTCACCCCGCGGATCGAGCCGCTCACCATGCTGGCCGCGGTCACCCCGGTGACCGAGCGGATCCGGCTGGGCACCGGCGCGCTGCTGCCGGTCCTGCGCCGCCCGGTGCAGACCGCGCAGACCCTGGCCTCGGTGGACCAGCTCTCCGGCGGACGGCTGACCGTCGCGGTCGGCGCGGCCTTCCCCGGGCGCTTCGGGCGGCCGCTGCACGAGCTGTCCCAGGTGCCGTGGGAGCGCCGCTTCGCCCGGCTGGACGAGACCGTGGCCCTCTGGCGGGCCCTGTGGGCGGGGGCGACGGAGTTCCACGGCGAGTTCCACTCCTTCCCCGAACTCCCGCCCGCCACGAGGCCGTTCCGGCCGCAGGGGCCGCCGATCTGGCTCGGCGGCGCCACCCCGGCGGCGCTCGCCCGCACCGGGCGGCGGTACGACGGCTGGCTGCCCTACCCGCCCGATCCCGCCGACTACGCCACCGGGCTCGCCGCCGTCCGGCAGGCCGCGCGCGAGGCCGGGCGCGCCCCGGAGGCCGTCACCCCCGCGCTCTTCGTCAACGTCCGGATCGACGAGGACCCCGAGGCGGCCCGCCGCACCATGGACGCCTACGTCCGGTCCAACTACGGTCTGCCGTTGGAGGAGGTGGAGCACATCCAGGCGATCGCCCTCGGCACCCCGGAACAGGTCGCCGCCACCCTGCGCCGCTACACCCAGGCGGGCGCCCGGCAGGTCGTCGCCCGGCTCGGCGCGCTGGAACTCAAGGGCCAGTACGAGCAGTTGGAGAGGCTCGCGGACCTCGTGGCACCGACCGTGCCGACCGCGCCGACTGCGGCTCTCGTCCGCCCCGCCTCGCGGTGACCCGCCCTCACACGCCCCGCGTGGCGGTGACCCGGCCGGTCTCGATGGCCTCGACCAGCTCCGCGTGGTCGGCCGTCGTCCGCTCCGCGTACTTCAGCGCGAAGTCGGCGACCGCCTCGGCGAAGGTGTCGGCGCCGCCCAGGTAGCCGGCGATGGCCAGGCGGTCGCCGGTGCGGGCGTGGGCGCGGGCGAGGGTGCGCCCGCACAGATCGGCGTAGGCGCGCAGGCCGGAGGGAGTCATCGCGTCGACCTCCACCGAGCCCTTCATGTCGCGCAGTTGGCGGCCGTAGAAGTGTCGCCCGGCCGGGCCGACGGTCCAGCCGAGGAAGATGTCGCTGGCGGCCTGCATCAGGTGCTGCCCGGTGACCACCCGGCGTCCTCCGTGGTGGGCGGCGACCTCGGCGTCCACCCGGGTGGGCGGCAGGTGGTCCTCCAGCACCGACCGGCCGGCCTCCTTGAGCTGCAGGAACAGTGGGTCGCGGGTGTCCCGGCCCTCCAGCAGGAGGATGAAGCAGCGGGTGCCGACACTGCCGACGCCGACCACCTTCATCGCCGCGTCCACGAAGCGGTAGCGGTCCAGCAGCACCCGGCGGTCCTCGGCCAGGGCGGCCCGGTAGTCGCTGAACACCTTGCCGATGTCACGCAGTTCGGCCCCCTTCAGCTCCTCGATCAACGGCGGCGAGCTGATGATCCGCCGCCGCCCGTCCCGCTCCTCGGTGAGCCTGCCGAAGGCCTGCAGGCTGGTGCGGCGCCGGGCGTGGGCGAGCTCGGCCTCCGCCCGGCTGCGCCGCTTGGACCTGCCGACCAGCGGCAGCAGCTCGGCGGCGTCGATCCGGCTGTACCAGACGTCGAGTTCGCCCCTCCCGGCCAGCCGGCGCATCGCGGTGGCGTAGCTCCGGACGGCGGTGAGCGCGGCACGCCGGGCCCGCTCGTCGCCCTGGCCGTTGTCCCGGGCGGCGACCGCGACGCTGGCGGCCAGGCGCTTGACGTCCCACTCGAAGGGTCCGGGGTAGGTCTCGTCGAAGTCGTTGACGTCGAAGAGCAGCGCACGCTCCGGCGAGGCGTACACGCCGAAGTTCAACAGGTGGGCATCGCCGCAGAGTTGGACGGTCAGGCCGGTGTTCGGGACGGCGGCGAGGTCGGCGGCCATCACCGCGGCGGCGCCGCGCAGGTAGGTGAACGGGCTGTCGGCCATCCGCCCGTAGCGGATCGGCAGCAGCCGGGTGACCCGGTCGGCGCCCTGCGCCTCCAGGACGCCGAGCGGGTCGGGCCGGTCCGCGGTCGGGATCCACCGGCCGTGGTCGGAGCGGGAGACGCGCTCGCGCGCGGCCCGACCGGTGCGGCGGCGTTCGGCGGGGGTGGTCATGCGGCGGCTCCGTCCGTCACCAGGCAACCTTCAACGAGTACACCTGACCGCGACGCTAGGACAAGAGTGCCGGAGGGCGCAGCACGCGCCCTCCGGCACTCGGCCGATCGGGTGAGGCCGCCCGGGTGAGGCCGCCCGGGCGGGATCGCTCGGGCGGGGTCGCTCGGACGAGGCGGCTCGGGCGAGGCGGCTCGGGCGAGGCCGCCCGGTCACCCCACGGTGAAGTCGGCCATCATCGCCATGTCCTCGTGCTCCAGGTTGTGGCAGTGCATCATGTACGTCCCCGCGTAGTCGGTGAACCGCACCAGCACCTCCACCGCCTCGGCCGGACGCAGGTCGACGGTGTCCTTCCAGCCCCTGTCCCACGGGCCGGGGTCCTTGCCGTTGCGCCCGACCACCTGGAAGTGGTCGAGGTGGAGGTGCACGGGGTGGTGCACGTCGGAGGAGAAGCGCCACCGTTCGACGCTGCCGAGCGCGGGCGTGGCGACGTTGCGTCCGGGCTCGTACGGGTCGCCGTTGATGGTCCAGCCGTCGTCGCGGCTGCGGCGGAAATTGAAGGAACGGGTGGTGACGGCCGACGAGGCGGCCAGCTCCTCGATGGCGGACAGCTTGTCGGGCACCGTGGCGTCGTCGCTCACCGCCCGGGAGGAGACGTCGAAGCGCATCACCTCGGCCGTCCGCCCGCTGCCGAAGCGGTTGAGCAGCCGCACCTGGGTGCCGGGCTGGTAGCGGGAGAAGTCGACCACCACGTCGAAGCGTTCGGCGGGGGCGATCTCGATCGCGTCGTGGGCGAGCGGGGCGGCGAGCAGGCCGCCGTCGGAGCCGATCTGGACCAGTGCGTCGCCGCCGGAGGGCTGGGGGTCGAGTTCGAGCCGGTAGAGCCGGGTGTTGGAGGCGTTGAGCAGCCGCAGCCGGTAGTGCGCGCGGTCGACGTCCAGACGTGGCCAGGGGGCGCCATTGACCAGGATGACGTCGCCGAGCACGCCGTTCATGTAGTCGTCGGTGACGCCGGGCACGGCGAGCGCGGCATCGGTGGACGGGTACCGGAAGGAGCCGTCGGCGGCGAAGGAGCGGTCGGCGAGCATCAGCGGGAGGTCGCGCTCGCCGCGCGGCAGCGGCAGCGCGTCCTCCTCGTCGTCGTGGACCAGGTGGAAGCCGGACAGGCCGCGCCAGACGCCGGGGCCGGTGAAGCCCATCCGGTGGTCGTGGTACCAGAGGGTGGCGGCGCGCTGCTTGCCCGGATAGGTGTGGGTGCGCTCGCCGACCACGTTGCGGCCCGTCGCGTGCCGCATCCCCGGCATGCCGTCCATGCTGCCCGCCGCAGCCGCGTCGGAGGCCCCCACCGGCAGCAGCAGGTCCACCGGGTAGCCGTCGCTGTCGGCCGGGGTGTGCCCGCCGTGCAGGTGGACCACGGACGGCACCGGCAGCTCGTTGCGGTGTCTGATCACCGCCGCCCGGCCGGACCGGGTGACCACCGTCGGCCCGGGGAAGCTGCCGCCGTACGTCCAGGCCTCGGTCCGCACCCCGGGCAGGATCTCCAGCTCGGCGACCTCCTGGGTGATCTCGTAGTAGTCGTTGGTGCCGTCGGTGCGCACCGGCTGGAGCACCGTCGGCACCGGCAGCGGCACCTGGAAGGGCCCCGGCAGGTCGAGCTCACTGCTGAGCAGCCGCCCGGGGCGGCCCTCGGCGAGCAGCCGGGCCGCCGAGGGGACGGCGACGGCGGCCAGTGCGCCCGCGCCGAGCACGGAGGCGCCGATGCCCAGGAACCGGCGGCGGTTCACCGGCTCACCTCCACCGGCCCGCCCGGGCGCGGCAGCCGCCCGTTGCCGTCCGCGCCGCTCTCGGGCAGAGCCGCCCGGGCGGGCAGTGGCAGCCGCCAGGCGCCGACCAGGCCGAACAGGACGCCGCTGACGATCAGGACGCCCAGGGTGACGTGCACCCCGATCGCCCGGCCGTAGCCGGCCGCGATCTGGCCGACCACGGCGACGGCGAGCACGGCGGTGGTCCACAGCGGCCAGAGCGGGCCGCGGCCGGGCCGCCACACCAGCGCGGCCACCGCCAGCTGGAGCACGACCACGGTGCCGATCGTCATCGCGGTGCCCTCGTGGTCCTTGAGGGATTCGTAGGTGCCGTTGAGGAAGCTGCCGGCCAGCATGACCTGGAGCAGGGACAACAGCGCCAACGTGGCGGTGGAGATGCGCAGCAGGATCAGCGGCCAGCGGGGCGCGGCGGCGGCAGGGGGACTGCTCATGTCGGGCTACTCTCTGCTTCGGCGGGTCGGGCGGGCGGGCGAGAGCGTAGCTGATCATCCGTCATGATCAGTTGAATCGAAGGGATTCGGCGGAGCCCAGCACCCCGTTTGCTTCAGCTCCCGGGGGTTTGTCACCCGTACGGGGGCGCTTGTCGGCCTGCGCGGCCGATGCCGGACCGAACGTGGTCGATCGACGACGATCCGTCGCCCTCTGCGGCTTCGGAGCGTGAGCCTGGTTACGTCACTCAGGGTAGCTACTACGTGAGGCCGTAGGCACGGGCCACCGTCCGGGGCGCGGGCAGGCGCCGTGCGAGGCCCCGCGCCAGGGGCCTCCTACTGCCCGGTGTCGTATGCGGGGAGCTTGTCCCCCCGTTCGGGTGCCGCAAAGAATGGGCGGGTCCAGCCGCGCCACCCGTCCCACGACCGGGCGCACTCTTCGATCCGGCTTCGAGGCGAGTCCAGCCGATCCGACACCACTGTCGGCCCACAACCCGCCGGCGGGCCCGAACCACGGAAGGAAGGATTCCCGATGGCCGCACTCGCCCTTCTCGCAGGTACCGCCATCGGTGGCGGGCCGGTCACCGTGGCCGGTCGTGTCATCGCCTTCCTGGACTACTTCGCCGGGGTCTTCACCCTGCTCTCGCTGACCGCGGCGGTCGTGTGCGGGCTGGCCGCCACCGACCGCCTGGTCCTGACGCCGCGGTTGCGGGTGGCCGTCCAGTCGGTGCACCGGGCAACCGCCGTCGCGGCGCTCGGGTTCCTGGGCGTCCACATCGCGGTCAAGGTCGCCGAGCACCACGCCGACCCGCGGAGCGCGGTCCTCCCCTTCACCGGCACGACGGCCGTGGCGGTGGACCTGGGGACCGTCGCGGCCGACCTGCTCGTCCTGGTCGCGGCGACGGGCGCCTTTCGCGGACGATTCGCGGGAAGCCGGCATGCCTGGCTCTGGCGTGTGCTGCACGCGGGCGCGTACGCCTGCTGGCCGATCGCGTTGGCCCACGGTCTGACCGCCGGACGCGCGGCGCACGCCTGGGTCCTGTGGGGCTATGGCCTGTGTGCGGCGCTGGTCGCCCTCGCCCTGCTGGTACGGTCCCTCTCCTGGCTGGGCCACCACCGGGCCGTCACCCGGCACCGGCGCCACTCGAAGGCCCACCCGGCCGGCGCACCGCTCCCGGCCGGGCCGACCGTCCTCTCCGCACCCTCGGCACGGCACCGTGGCGGTCTGCCGTCCGCCTGGAACGGTCCGTCCTCGGCGACCGCGAGCGTGGCGGCCCGAATCGGCACGGTGCCGCGCCGGCCGCGGCACGCCACGCCGGCCGCACCCCCGCACCTGGGGCTGCTCCGACCCGGCGGTGACCTGTGAGCACCCGGATCGACCTGCCGCAGGTGCGCCACCTGGGGCCGGCCCGGCTGACTGCCGGGCTGGACCGCTTCCAGCGACTCGACCTCGCCTCCCACGCCCACGTCCACCCTCCGCTCCCCCGGCCCACCCGGGACAACCTGCTGGACCTGGCCGAGCGCGTCGATCTGCGCGGACGCGGCGGCGCGGGATTCCCCTTCGCCCGCAAGGCCCGGGCCGCGATGGCCACCGCCGACCGAACCGGGGCACGTCCGGTCATCGTGGTGAACGGCTCGGAGGGCGAGCCCCCGAGCGCCAAGGACCGGATGCTGCTCGCCCGTGCTCCGCACCTCGTGCTCGACGGCGCCTGCCTCGCCGCAGCCGCCTTCGGGGCCGAGGAGATCGTCATCGGCGTCACCGCCGGCAGCCCCGGCGAGGTCTCGATCCCCGCCGCCCTCGACGAGCGCGACCTGCCGTGCCCGGCCCGGACCGTGTGCCTTCCGGAACGCTTCGTCTCCGGCGAGTCCAGCGCACTGATCCGCGGGGTCAACGGGCTTCCGGTACAACCCGCCGCCGTGAGGGCCCGCGCGGCCGAGGGCGGAACGGGAGGCGTTCGGCGGCGCCCGACGTTGCTGTCCAACGCCGAGACCTGGGCTCAGCTCGCCGTGGCCGCCCGGCTCGGCCCCGGAGCGTACGCGGCTGTCGGCACCACCGCCGAACCGGGCACGGTCCTGCTGACGGTCAACCGTCCCGCATCGGGTCCCCTGGTGGTCGAGGCCCCCTTCGGCACGAGGCTGGGAGACGTACTGGACGCGTGTGGGCTGCGGCCGGGTGCCGGCGTGCTGGTGGGCGGCTATCACGGCGCCTGGCTGGGCCCGGTGGACGCCGTCGGCGCGGCGCTCTCGCGCACGGGTCTCGCCGGGCTCGGCGGCACCCTCGGCGCCGGTGCGATCGTCGCGCTCGCCGCCGACACGTGCCCGCTCGGCGAGATCACCCGGGTCGCGGCCTGGTTGGCGGGCGAGTCGGCCGGACAGTGCGGGCCGTGCAGGCGTGGGCTGCCCGACGCGGCCGAAGCGCTCGCCGCACTGGCCACGGGTGCCGACGGGCCGGCCGTCCTGGAGGACGTCCGGCGCGCCCTCGGCGGCGCGCAGGGCGGTGGCGCCTGCTCGCACCCCGACGGCACGGCGCGCTTCGTGCTGAGCGCACTCGACGTGTTCGCCCAGGACGTCGAGGCCCACGTGGCCGGCCCCGGGTGCGGGAGGCCGGTCCTCGGCGTGCTGCCGCTCCCCCACGACGAAGGCGCACGCCTGGAGGTGGACTGGTCCCGCTGTGCCGGGCACGGGCTGTGCGGCGTACTGGCCCCCGGCCTCGTCCGGCTCGGCCCGCACGGCTATCCCGCGTCGACCACCGTCCCCGTCGCCCCTTGGCAGGAACACGGTGCCCGCCGGGCCGTGAACCAGTGCCCGGCACTCGCGCTGCGCATGCGCCGCCCCTAGCCGCTACCCGGCCGCCCCCGGTGAGTGGCCTTCAGGGGAGCGAGCCGACGCGACTTTCGCATGCGTGCGGCCTCACAAGTCCCCAAGGGGCGACGAACCGTGTCCATGGACCACGAGGTGTTCCTCGCGGCACCGGCCTGCACCGACAACGTCGACGGCCGGCTGCACCCGGCACAGCGGGTGCAGCCGGCTCCTGGTCCCGGCACCACACGGACGGTCAGAGGTCGTGTGCCACGAACTCGGCCACCTGCGTACCGAGTTGCTGGCCGGCCTGGTTGTCGATGGAGGTGTGCTGGCCGGACCAGACCCGGCTGAGCCAGGCTTCGGTGGCGGCGTCCTGGAAGCCGGCGAAGGTTCGGGTGACGCCCTTGGAGGTCACCGTGAGCCGGTGCTGCGCACCGTAGAACCCGGCGAGCGTCGTCGCCGCCGCCTGGCTGAGAGCGCCGTGAGCGCCGGGGTAGGACGGGTCCGGGGCGGTCGGCAGGAGGGGGGTCCAGTGGGGATCGCCGACGATGCCCTTGCTGTCGTGCGAGTCGCCGAGCCGGATCGCGGTCACGGGCCGCCACACGTGGTAGGCGTACTTGGCGTCGTACATCGCGATCGCGGTGTCGGCGAGGGACAGGTCGAGCCGGGCGAAGACCTTCACCGCTTTCTCCAGGCTCGCGTTCTCGGAGGTGACGAGACCCTGCGCGACCTGGTTCCAGACGTTCCAGACGGGCGCTGCCGCCCAGAACTTCGCGGCCGCGGTCTGATCGGGAGTGCGGGTGGTACTGGTCTTGCTCCCCAGACTCTTGACCTCGTTCAGGGCGGCGGCGTACTCGGCGGTGCCCACGGCCGGCGGCGCTGCCGGGCGGAACTGGCTTCCGCTCGCCAGCACGAACGGCTTGACCGAGCCCCAGTTGGTGAACACCGGCGTGGGGAAGTCGGGCGGCGTGCGCCGGTAGTCGCCGGGCAGGCCGCCGGGAGTGAACTGCGGCGGCCTGGTCGATGACCCGTCACCGGAGCGCAGACTGATCAGTCGGCGCGCGACCGCCGCTCCCACGCCGCTGCCCGCCTGCTTGCCGGTGCCGTCGGCGATCGCGGACAACTGGCTGCTCAGCTGCCGGTCCACGCCTGCCCGCTTGGTGGGGTACAGGGCGACCAGCACATCGTGCGCTGCCTGGTCCGCTGCGACGTCCGCACGTGCGCCCTGAGGTGCCGGCACCGAGAACACGTACGGAGGGGCCGCCCGGGTGATCGACACCACCGCGTCGTACTCGGCGGCCTGGAGGAGCGCGAAGCTGCGCGTGGGCTGGACGGTGGACGGTTGGGCTTTGGGATCGCCCAGGATGGTGATGAGCTCGCGGTTCCACGCCACGACCGACGCCCCGGACGCGTTGGCGGCGGTGCTCGTGGTCGGTGGCACAGCGGCGATGGCGGTGGAACCGAAGGCCGGGCTGGTGAGTCCGGCCGCCAGCACGGTCCCGGTCAGGACGGCGAGTGTCTTCTGCTTTCCACACATTTCGGTGGCTCCTTCTCGCTGGTGGCGGGCTGCCCGCGGGCAGCTACCGGCCGCGGTCGTCTCGGCTCACTCCTTGCGGGACGGGGGGAAGGAGGGAATTCCGAGGATCGGTGCTCGTCAGGTTCCACGGGTGCCGGCGGCTGTACGGTTCGGTGCGTAAGCACCTTTTGCGAGATTTCACGGATTAGCGGCATATGCGATGATCGACTTATGCCGTGGAGTCTTCGGAAACGCGGTCCATCGAGTGAGCCGGATCGCTCCGGGGACCGTGTCTCTGGTACGGGGACCATCTCCCGCGCGGACGAGGAACTACTCCGCACTCTGTACGCGGAGCATGCCGGGCCGCTGCTTCACTTCGTCCTGCGACTGACCTCAGGAGACTGGCAATGGGCCGAGGATGTCGTGCAGGAGACACTGCTGCGGGCCTGGCAGCACCCGGCGGCGTTCGACCCCGAGCGCGGACCGGCCCGGGCGTGGCTGTGCACGGTCGCCCGGAACCTGGTCATCGACGCCCACCGGGCCCGCCGGGCCAGACCGACCGAGGTCGACGGGCAAGCGCTGGAACGGCTCGCGGAGCAGACGCCCGGAGAAGACGAAATCGAGCAGACGCTGCAGAGTTGGGAGGTGGCCGAGGCCATCCGGACCCTCTCCCCGGATCACCGGGCCGTGCTGCTGGAGACGTACTACAGAGGCCGGACGATGGTCGAGGCCGCGGAGGTGCTCGGCATTCCGGTGGGGACCGTGAAGTCGCGGACGTACTACGCCTTGAAGGCGCTGCGGCTGGCGCTGCAGGAACGGGGTATCGAGCCGTGACAGCGGCGTGGAGGAGGTGCGGACCATGAACGGCGACCGTGACGCCTTCCGGACGTCCCTGGGCGGATACGTGTTGGGAACGCTGTCCCCGGCGGAGACCGAGCAGGTCCGCGCCCACCTCGCGGAATGCGCCGAGTGCCAGGCCGAGCATGCCGAACTGGCGGGGCTGCCCGCGCTACTCGCGAGGGTCAGCGAGGCCGAGGCCGCAGGCGAGGCAGAGCCCGTGCCCAGCGAGGAACTGGCCAACCGGTTGGTACAGCGGGCCGCCGCACGCGAGCGAGCACGGCCGGAGCCTGCGACCACTGCTGCGCCGGACGTGCCAGGCGTGCCGCAGCGAACCGAGCCGAGCCGGCTCGACCGACTGCTCCTGCAGGCAGCGTCCCGACGCCGTAACGCCGTGCGGAGGCAACTGGTAGCGGTCGCAGCCGCCACGACGCTCATCGCCGCGGCAGCGTCGGGCGGTACGTGGCTGGCTGCCATCGCGTCCACGAGCAGCCAGGTCGCGCAGCCCGCACCGACGTCACCGGCCCCGGTCCGCACGTTCTCCGGAACCGACCCCACCACCGGCGTGTCCGCCTCGATCGAGGTCTCGCCCGCCGCCTGGGGCAGCGTGCTGCAGGTCTCGGCGAAGGGAGCGCCCGCCGGGATCACATGCAGCCTGCAAGCGGTCGGGGTCACGGGCACCACAGCGACCGCCGCCACCTGGCAAGCCGGCGAGTACCCGGGTGGCGCCAAGATTTCCGGGACCGTACCCATGTCCCCAGGAATGATCAGTCACTTCGACATCTACGCCGGCAACGGCCAGAGGCTGCTCACCGTCCCGGCGTGACGCCCCGGCCCGGTCGGGCGCCTGACCCGCTGATCGACTCCACAACCGACCGGTAAACGCGAAGAACCCCCATCCGGAATCCGGATGGGGGTTCTTCTGAATGATTGTTCGGCGGCGTCCTACTCTCCCACAGGGTCCCCCCTG
>NZ_JBHVVI010000093.1:0-35471 GCF_042883685.1 Kitasatospora sp. NPDC058190 | reverse complement strand
GCCGAGTACTTGTACGTCCCCAACGGGAACTCCTGTTCTCCGGATCATCACGATCCAAGTGTCCAGGGTGTCCACGTTCCGGGGGAAACCTCCCATCGGGTCGGCGACCTTGGTCTGTGCGACGCAGAACGCGACGAGCAGCGCGGTGCCCGTCGCCAGGCCACCGAGCACGTAGGGGTTGGTCCAGCCGGTCGAGTGGCCGCCGTAGGGCTGGATGCCGTAGGTGATCGAGGCGAGGAGGGCGCCGGCCCCCGCGGTGAAGGTGAGGTTGCCGAGCCAGTCGATGTGTCCTGGCTTGCGGCAGCCGATCTCGCGCAGACTGCGGTACGACCAGAGGGTGCCGGCCACACCGATCGGGACGCTCACCCAGAAGACGGCACGCCAGTCGATGGTGGCCAGCAGACCGCCGGCGAGCAGCCCCAGGAACTGGCCGGCGAGCGCGGTGATCTGGTTGATCCCCAGGGCCATCCCCCGTTGACGGGCGGGGAAGGCGTCGGTGAGGATCGCCGCCGAGTTCGCCATCAGCATGGCCCCGCCGACCGCCTGCACGATGCGGAAGCCGATGAGCCACAGGGCGCCGGGGCCACCGCGCAGCGGGTCGAGGGAGAGGGCGAGCGAGGCGCCCGCGAAGACCGCGAAGCCGAGGTTGTACATCCGGACCCGGCCGAACATGTCCCCGAGCCGGCCGAAGGCGACCACGAGCACCGCGGTGACCAGGAGATAGCCCAGGATCATCCACAGCAGGTAGCCGATGTTGCCCGGGGCGAGCGGGTCCAGACCGATGCCGCGGAAGATCGCGGGCAGCGAGATGATCACGATCGAGGCGTCGACGGACGCGATCAGCACACCCATCGTCGTGTTCGACAGCGCGACCCACTTGTACCGTTCACCCGTGACGCGTGCGGCGGCGTTGCCGGCCCGTGCGGCGTCCATGAGCACTCCCAACGTCGGTCGGGTCAGGCCGCGACGGCGACGTCGGCCCAGTGGACGGCGTGTCCGGGCTCCGCGCGGTCGCCGTGCGCGGCGGTGAGCCGGTCGATGATTCGCAGGCCGCGGCCGTGCTCGCCGCGGGTGCAGCCGGCTGCCCAGTCGCCCTCCGTGGCGGCAGGGCCTCCGTCGGAGACCTCGATGCGCACCCGCCGGGTGTCCGGGGCACGGCTCAGTCGGAGGTGCAGTGGGGGCTCGGCGTGTTCAACGGCGTTGGTGACGAGTTCCGAGACGGTCAGCAGCACCGTGTCGGCCGTCTCGTCGGTGACCCGCCACTGTGCGAGGACCGCTTGGGCGATCCTGCGGGCTGCTTTGGCGGCTTCCGGGCGGTGCGCCAGGGGCCACGCCCGGTCCGGTGCTCGCGGGCGCCGGGCAGCGGCCGGCCGCGGGGAGATGTGCGGGGCGAGGGAGTAGATCACGGTCATCACCTTCTTCCGGCGCCGTGGCGGCGCCTCGGTTGTGACCAGAATCCCTAACGATCCACTTCCCATCTATATCACTCACCTATATAGACAGTCAATATAGATGGGTGGTATAGATGAGGTATGGATGAGACACCCGAAGAGGGTCTCCCGGAGGTGGCGGCGGAGCTGAACGAGCTGGCCACCAGGTTGGTCAGACATCTCCTGTCGGACCGGCAGGGCATGAGCCTGACCACGGTCGCGGTGCTCGGCCGGCTGGGCCAGGAGGGTCCGATCCGGCTGACCGCGCTGGCAGCGGCGGAAGGCATCGCCCAGCCGTCGATGACCGCGCTGGTCCAGCGGCTGGAACGCCAGGGCCTGGTGTCACGGTCAGCGGATCCCACGGACGGGCGTGTCTGCCTCGTCGCCATCACGGATGCCGGGCACGAGCTGCTGTCCGAGCGCCGCCGCGCGCAGCGGGCCCGGGTGACCGGCCTGCTGGCCGAGCTGCCCGAGCAGGACGTGCACGCGCTGAGCGAGGCCGTGCACACGGCCCTGCCCATTGTCCGCCGCATGCTCCGGGACGGCCCGTCGCCCCGCGCCACTCTTGGCGGAGCGGCTTCCTGAGCCTCCGGGCCGCGCTCTTCGGCGTCTCCTCCCGCAGGCGGTGGGATCCGCTCCGCTGCCCCGGCGCACGCCAGGCCCCGGTCCTGCCACCTGCCCTCCTGACGGACTACCGGAAGGGCGGAGAACCATGAACACCATCTCGGCATCGGGCATCGAGGTGCCGTCGGTGCAGGTACCGGACTACCCCATGCCCCGGGCGGCCGGCTGCCCGTTCGACCCACCGCCGGCCCTGCGAACCCTGCAGGCCGAAGCCCCGATCAGCCGGGTGCGGCTGTGGGACGGCAGCACCCCGTGGCTGGTCGCCCGTTACGAGGACGTGCGGGCCCTGCTGTCCGATCCCCGGATCAGCTCGGAGAGCACCCACCCGCACTACCCCCACCAGAGCCCGGCCGCGAAGGAGCGCCGGACGCAGTCGCGGACCTTCATCACCATGGACGATCCGGAGCACGCCAGGCTGCGCCGGATGGTCACCGCGGCCTTTTCCATCAGGCAGGTGGAGGCGATGCGGCCGGCCATTCAGAAGATCGTGGACGATCTGATCGACGTCATGCTCGCCGAGCCCAAGCCGGTCGACCTGGTCCAGGCGTTCGCGCTGCCGGTGCCCTCACTGGTGATCTGTGCGCTGCTCGGCGTCCCGTACACCGACCACGACTTCTTCCAGGCCAACAGCAGGATCCTGGTCAAACGGACCACGACGCCGGCGCAGGCCCGGGCGGCCACCCAGCAGCTGGTCGACTACCTGGACCGGCTGATCGGCGACAAGCTCGCCCACCCGGCTGACGACCTGCTCTCCACGCTGGCCGGGCGGGTCAGGGACGGCGAGCTCTCCCGGCGCGAAGCGGCCAACATGGGGATGCTGCTGCTGATCGCCGGGCACGAGACCACGGCGAACATGATCGCACTGGGCACCCTGGCCCTGCTGCGACACCCTGATCAGCTGACCCGGCTGCGCGCGAGCGAGGATCCGAAGGCCGTCGCCTCGGCGGTCGAGGAGCTCCTGCGCTACCTGACCATCGTGCACGGCGGACGGCGCCGCGTGGCCCTGGCGGACATCGAGATCCGCGGGGTCACCATCCACGCCGGCGAAGGCGTCGTCCTCGCCAACGACATCGGCAACCGCGATCCCGCCGCCTTCCCCGACGCCGACCGGCTGGACGTCGGCCGCAACCCCCGCCACCACGTGGCCTTCGGCTTCGGCGTCCACCAGTGCCTGGGCCAGCCGCTGGCCCGGGTCGAGCTGCAGGTCGTCTACGGCACCCTCTACCGCCGCATCCCCACCCTTCGGCTCGCGGTGGCCCTCGACCGGATCCCGTTCAAACACGACGGGACCGTCTATGGCGTCTACGAGCTGCCCATCACCTGGTGAGCGCGGCCAAGTGCCGCGCGGACGAGGAGGATTCCGATGAAGGTCATCGTCGACCAGCACAAGTGCGTCGCCTCCGGCCAGTGCGTCCTGACCGCACCCGAGGTGTTCGACCAGCGTGAGGAGGACGGCATCGTCGTCCTGCTCACCGAGACCCCGCCCGACCACCTGCTCGACGACGTCCGGCAGTCCGCCACCCTCTGCCCGGCCCAGGCGATCTGGCTGGCGGAACAGGAGAATCGGGAGGGCGAACAGTGAAGCGGATCGTCATCGTCGGGGCCTCGGCCGCGGGCCTGACCGCGGCCGAGACCCTCCGCCGCCGGGGCTGGGACGGCGAGCTCACCCTGATCGGCGACGAGCCCCGTCCGCCCTACGATCGGCCACCGCTGTCCAAGCAGATCCTGACGGGCAGCTAACCCGCCGAGCGGGCTCTCCTGCGCTCTCCGCAGGACCTGGCGCGCCTGGCGGCCGACCTGCGCCTCGGACAGCCCGCCACCGCCCTCGACGTCGCGCACCGCCGGGTGCACCTGATCGACGGCGAGAGCATCCGCTTCGACGGTCTGATCATTGCCACGGGGGTGGTCCCCCGGCGCCTGCCCGGCAGCGACCTGGCCGGGGTGCACGTCCTGCGCACGCTCGACGACGCCCTCGCCCTGCGCGCCGCACTGCTTGCCGGGCCCAGGGTGGTCGTGGTGGGCGCCGGATTCCTCGGCACCGAAGTCGCCGCGGCAGCCCGGACCATGGGCCTGGAAGTGACTGTGGTCGAGCCGGAGCCGGTCCCGGTGCGCCACCCCTTCGGCGACCGCATCGGCGCCCTCGTCGCCGACCTGCACCGCGCCCACGGCACCCGCCTGCGCTGCGGTATCCCGGTGCGCCGACTGCGCAGCACAGGCGGCCGGGTGACCAGGGTGGAACTCGGCGACGACACCACGCTGCCGGCCGACGTCGTCGTCCTGGCCCTCGGCGCCACTCCCGCGACCGGCTGGCTGACCGGCTCGGGCCTGCGCCTCGCGGACGGGGTGGAGTGCGACGCGCTGTGCCAGGCCGCACCCGGCATCTACGCCGCCGGTGACGTCGCCTCCTGGCACAACCCGCACTTCGGCACCCGCATGCGACTGGAGCACCGGATGAACGCCACCGAACAGGCCATCGCCGCGGCCGGAAACCTGCTCGGCGACGCCACCCCGTTCGCCGCCGTGCCCTACTTCTGGACAGACCAGTACAACACCAGGATCCAGGCGTACGGCATCTTCCCACCCGACGCGGACCTGCGAGTCATCTCCGGCGACCCGTCCAACGGCCGCTTCACCGCCGCCTACGGCCACCGAGGAGTGGTGGCCGGCGTGCTCGGCTGGAACGCCCCCCGCGAACTGCGCATGCTGCGCCGGCTGGTCGTCGAACACGCACCCTGGACCGCCGTCACGGACGCCGGGCCGTGTCCTCCACTCGCTGTTGATCGTTGCTGGAAGAACATACGACCTCGAACACTTGGGGTGTACTCATGACATCCGCGTCCCCACGTCAGCGACCGATCCGCGTCGGTGTCGTAGGCCTGAGCGCGCGCGGCGGGTGGGCGGACACCGCCCATGTGCCGGCACTGACCGGGCTCGACGGTTACGAGCTGCGGGCCCTCAGCGCCAGCAGCGCCGAATCGGCGCGCGCGGCCGGCAAGAAGTACGCAGTCCCGCTGACCTTCAGCAGCGCGGAGGAACTCGCCCACAGCGAGGAAGTCGACCTCGTGGTCGTGACGGTGAAGGTTCCGCACCACCTCGAGCTCATCCGACCCGCACTCGAGGCGGGAAAGACGGTGTTCAGCGAGTGGCCACTCGGTGCCGACCTCGCGCAGGCCGAGGAACTGGCCGACCTCGCGCACCGCAGGGGGCTGCTGACGGCCGTCGGCCTGCAGGCCCGGTCGGCTCCACCGCTTCGGTACCTGCGCGACCTGGTCGCCGAGGGCTACGTGGGGCGGGTGCTGTCGACCAGCATGCTCGGCTGGGGCGGGCCCTGGGGCGCCACCTACGACGACGACCACGCGTACGTGCTGGACGTCACAAGCGGCGCCACCCTGCTGTCGATCCCCTTCGGACACTCGGTCGACGCGCTGACCATGGTGCTCGGCGAGTTCCGCGAGGCATCGGCTCACATCGAGAACCTGCGCCCCGAGGTCACCCACGTGACCAGCGGAGCGGTCGCGGCCAAGAGCACCGAGGACCAGATCGCCGTGACCGGTCTGCTCGAATCGGGGGCCGTGGCCACGATGCACTTCCGCGGCGGCACGTCCCGCGCCACCGGCTTCCACTGGGAGATCAACGGCACCGGTGGCGACCTCGTCGTGAAGGCCGACCACGACCTGTGGTGGATGGGGCGGCTGCGCCTGTACGGCGCCCGAGGCAACGACAGCGGCTTGGCCGAACTCCCGGTCCCCGCCCGCTACCAGCGGTCGCTGACACACTGGACCGAGCGATCCGCCGAGCCCGCCTACAACGTCGCCCATGCGTACGCGCTTCTCCGCGACCAGATCACCGGAACCCTCGCGCCGGACACTGACGGCGTTCCCGACTTCCAACACGCCGTCCGGCGGCACCGCATGCTGGAACAGATCCGAGAGGCGGCACGGACCGGCCGGAAGGTCACGCTCGCGGAGCAGCGCCCGTAGAAAGCTGCCCTACAGGCTGATGTGGCGGAAGCACTCAGCGTCAAGTATGAAGCCCACAGGGCCCAGGCACCACGAGGGCGCCGCAAAGCGCCCCCACCGCCATGACGGCATAGGCGGCCAGGCCGCAGCTCTCCGTCGCTCAGCCTCCGCCCGCCTCGGTGCTCTCGCGCCACAAGCCTCGTCGGCACGGCCCCGAGTCTGCGCGCTACTCGGGTCCGGCGGCCGGACCACGTGTCATATCGGGCAGGTACGTAACAAGCTGGAGCCGAGCGGCCGCGGGGCGACTGCCGAGAACTGCAACGGGAGGGGAGTGGCTCGGAGCATGGGCGACGGTGCAAAGGCGTCCGCCTTGACCGACTGCGAGTCGATCACACCCGCGCGCGGCTCCGCGTCCCGTCGTCGGCGCCGACAGCCGCGGCTTTGACGGCGGCAGACAGATCAACGGCCGCAAAGGGCGTCCACCCGTGAGGTCACGCCCTTCCGGAATCTTCCTGGCTTCTTCGGATTTACCGGGACGCTTCGACTGCAGCCTAATGCTCCAGATGTGATCTTCATGGTTGAAGGTCGGCTTGTCGGCGGTAGCGGCTGTGTCGGACGCGAGCTTGGTGGCGTCGGCGCCAGGTGGACCAGCGCAGTCGGTGGGCGAGGTCGTGAGCGGTCTGCGCGGTCAGGGCTGTGAAGAGGCGCTGGATCTTGTTGCAGGTGAGCGGGATCAGTCCGTCGGGGCTGGTCCCGTCGTCGGCCCTGGCCTGGCCCTGGCGTTCGAGGGCGGCGGAAATGGCGAGGAAGGCATGGGCGAGCAGGGCGAGGGTGACCCAGCGGCGCCAGGAGTCCCAGCGGCGGATGTCCGTTCTCACCGAAGCCGGTCGCCGTCTCATCCAACCCAGTCGATGCAGTCTGGGCCAGGCGCGCGGTCACCCGCCTGGAGTGCCTACAGTTGCGCCTGAACCCGAGCGAGTGGCCGTGTCAGTTTCTGAGGAAGTCGTTTCGTCGTGACCTCGGGAGCCGTTTCTCGGGGAGCGGCGTGATCAATGTCAGTGACCTTTGATGTCGCTCGTGTGCTGCGGGCCCCCGCTTGGGCATGATGAGCACCGGAACATCCCGTCGAGCGGGCGCGCCGCCGAGGCCGACACGGCCTGCGCCGACCTCGCGATTCACGTGCTCGGGAACAGGGGGCCACCCGCCATGAGGCCGCCGTCGACAAGGAGGATGTGCCCGGTGACGTAGCTCGCCTTGTCGGAACCCAGGTACTGGACGGCCTGGGCGATCTCCTCCGGGGTGCCCGGCCGGTGCATGGGCAGCACCGAATCGACCGCTTCACGCGCCGTGTCGTCGCCGGTGAACCGCTCGTACATGGGGGTCCGGGTGTAGCCGGGCGCGACCGCGTTGACCCGGATACCGTGAGCGGCGCCTTCGAGTGCGGCCGACTTGGTGATGCCGACGACGGCGTGCTTGCTCCCGACGTACAAGGCCGCCCCGGGATAGCCCATCAGGCCGAGGGTGGAGCTGACGTTGACGATGCTGCCTGCGCCCTGTTCCCTCATGATCCGGAACTCGTGTTTCAGACAGAGCAGTGTTCCCTTGACGTTGGTGTCGAAGGTGGCCTGGTAGGCCTCATCGGTCACTTCGGTGACAGGGCCGGGTGTTCCCTCGGTGCCGGCGTTGTTGAAGGCGACATCGATCCGCCCGAACCGCGCGACCGCGCGATCGACGAGGTCCTTCACATCGGCGTCGAAGCGGACGTCGGCACGCACGAACTCGGCCGGGGCGCCGAGGTCGGAGAGTTCCCTGACGAGCAGCTCACCCACGTCCTCGTGGCGGCCGGAGACCACGAGGTTCGCGCCTTGACGGGCGTAAGCGAAGGCGGTGGCGCGGCCGATGCCGGTGAGCGCGCCCGTGATGAGGACGACGGGATCAGACACGTCGAGGGTCCTTCCTGCAACCACCCAGGTGAACGATGGGTAAGCGGTTCGGAACCCCCACGACACTGGGTTCCTCTTCGGGCTGGGGCGTATTCGCCGGTACGCCCACAAGGAAGGTGTCTCAGCCGGACGACAGCCGCATCGGACCCGACCGTCGCATCCATCGAACGGCGGCACTCGACGACCCGTATGGCCCAGGGACGGTGGCCGGGACAGACGACCTGAGAGCGGTCGAGTGGGCGGGAGGCGAACGCCGAAAGCCCTTTGGAGGGCGCGCGGGTGCCATCGGGGCGGGGCACATCGAGGAGGACTTCGCCGCCTTGATCCTTGAGCAGGCCAGGAACCCCGGCATCAGGCTGGAAGCCCAGAACGTCCCTGTGGACGACGGCCTGTCACCGCACGCCTGACCGGCAATAGCTTGACTGGATTGGATGAGACGGCGACTGGCTTCGTTGAGAACGGACAGCGGACCTGGTGTTCGTCCAGGGAAGTTTGAGTGATGCCGGTCTCAGGGTGTCGGCCTGCCGAAACTGACCGTCTACGCATACACACAGGACACCCCTGGTGGTTGCCGCAGGCGGCAACACCGGCGTTGCGTAACATATCGTCAGAATTAGGCTAATCTCGCCGTGAATCGAGGAAGTGCCAGGCTGCTGTACCCAAGCCCAGGAACAGTGCGGAGTGCACCCCATGGCTGAACGCATCACCACCTTGCTCACAGACCTGCCCGCGTTGAAACAGCGCCTGGGCCGCACCGGGGTATGGCTCGCGTCGTTGTCCGCGGTGACGGCGGACGAGGAGCGGCGTGCCGTCGCAACCATCGAGGACCTCGGCTACGGGACGCTGTGGATCGACGAGCCCCCCATCGGGAAGGAGGCGCTGACCCATGCGGCCCTGCTGCTGTCCGCAAGCCGGCGCCTGATGGTCGCCACCGGGATCGCCACCATCTACGGACGCGACGCGACGGCGGCGGCCAACGGCGCCAGAACCCTGCACGAGGCATGGCAGGGCCGTTTCGTGCTCGGCCTCGGCGTCAGCCACCGGCCTCTCGTCAGCGCCCGCGGACACGACTCCAGCACACCGCTGTCCGACATGCGCGCCTACCTGGACGCGATGGACGCCACGCCCTTCTACGCGCCGAACCCCGAGCCGGTGCCCCGCGTGCTCGCCGCACTGCGCCCGAAGATGCTGGAGCTCGCCGCCACCCGGGCCCAGGGCGTTCACCCGTACTTCGTCACACCCGAACACACCCGCCGGGCGCGCGCAACGCTCGGCCCCGACCTGCTGCTCGCCCCCGAGCAGGCCGTGGTGGTCGACACCGACCCCGAGCGGGCGCGCGCCACCGCCCGCGCTTACGCGGCCGTCTACCTGCGCCTGCCCAACTACCTCAACAGCCTGCGCGAACTGGGCTTCACAGAGGCCGACTTCGACGACGGAGGCAGTGACAAACTCATCGACGCGGTCGTGCCCTGGGGCACCCCGGAGACGCTGGCCGAGCGCATCCGGGAGCACTACCAGGCCGGTGCCGACCATGTCGCCGTGCAGCCCATCGCCGACACCCTGCAGCGGCAACTGCAAGACCTGCGCCTCCTCGCCCCCGCCCTGATGCCAAGCTGAACCCGCCGAGCAGCCGCCCGCCGGCGGCAGCTCTCAGGCGGATATCCCCATCGGCGAAGACCGAGGACCTTCGCGCTCAGCCGCATGAAGAAGTGACCGGCGCCACTCAAACTTTGCTGACGCCGCTCAAACTTCCCTGTCACGGGACCAGCCGGTGGGAAGCGGATCATCTTCCGGTAGGTGAACTCGCACAGCATTTCGATGGCGTGTTCGCGTCCGTAGCCGCTGTGCTTGGTGCCCCCGAAGGGGGTGCTGAGAATGCCGCGGAAGTAGTTGTTGACGAGCACCATCCCGACGTCCAGCCGCCGGGCGGAGTCGCTGCACTGGCCGGAGGGGAACACCGCGGGGAAGCGTTCGGCCAGCGCGCCGGAGCGGATCGCGGCAGGTGCGCATCACCTTCGCCGTACACCGCGATGTTCAAACTCTGAGTCCGAGCGCCGCTGATCAGGGCCGCGGCCTCGTCCACATGCCGTGCCGCTTGCGGGTACCCGGGGGCTGGCCTGGTGCTTGGATGGTGGCCGGGCGAGGATCCGATCGTGCCGACGCGGTCACCATCGACGAGACCAACGGCAGCAACGCTACGATATCCAGGGGGGCACGCCCGCGCTGACCATCGACCAGCTCACGGCCATCGCCACGAACCTCAGCTGGCAGCAGCACTGACTGCCCGTCCACCGCTACCCACCCATCGCTCCGCCGGCCCGGCCGTCGCCGAGGCCGCCGGTCGTCGAAGCACTGCGCGCCCACCCGATCCTGGTCGAGGCCGCCGCCGGCAGCGATGGCCTGTGGAAGGTGGAGGAGCTGCGCGCGGCGCCCCGGGTATAGGTGGTGGTGCGCCGCAGCGAGGCCGGCCACGAACGGCGTAGGCGCAGGCACGGGCGGCCATCGCGGCGCTTTGCCTCGCGGACGGGGCGGCGTGGCTCCCGAGCGGCTGTGACGGTGGACGGCCGCCCTGGCGGGTGGTTCACCAGACCGGTCGGAGGCTGGCCGGGTGACCGCCGGGCAGGTGGTCGAGGTAGGTGCGCAGGTCGTGGTGGATGGCGTCGAGGCGGTCGGCGCCGATGAGTTCGGCCCATTGCTGCTCGGTCTCGCTCCACAGCTGGTCGGCGAGTCGGAGGTATTCCTGTCCTCGGTCGGTCAGTTGCAGGACGTGTGCGCGTCGGTCGGTGGGGTGGGGGTGGCGTTGGAGGTAGCCCCAGTCGGCAAGTTCGGCGACGGTCTTGGACGCGGATTGTTTGGTTACGCCAAGGTGGGCCGCCAGGTCGACCGTGGTGGCCCCCGGGTGGTCGGCGAGGTAGCGGAAGGCATAGCCGTGCGCGGGGCGAAGGGGCTCGCGCCCCGACTCGGCCAGTCGGGCGTGCAGATGGTCGGTCATGGCGCGGAAGGTCATCGCGAGCATCAGCGGCACCTCGCCGGCTCTGCGGTCCGTGCTACCGGTGGCCGGGTCGGGGTGGGTCTGCATGGCATTGCTCCTGGGCGGGTGAGGCGTGCTCGACCATCATAGTCAGTTTGGTTGACCTTTTTCGTTGGCCTGACCTATCGTCAAACCAGTCAGTCCAGTTGACTACTTTTGGAGGAATCCATGCCTTTGTCGACCATTGCCGATGCCAAGGTGTTCGACCGCGACGGCTTCACCTTCCGCCCGCTGGCCGTGCCCTCCCGCGGGAGCGTGGAACTCGCGATCTGGGCGCTGGAGATCGCCCCGGGGGCGGCCAGCGAGGCGCACTCGATGGACCGCGAAGAGGTCTTCGTGGTCGTCAGCGGCAAGGTCTCGGCCACCATCGCAGGAGTGGAGGTCAATGCGGGGGACGGCGACGCGATCATCGTCCCCGCTGGCGCGCAGCTGCAGATCCGCAACGCCTGCACCGAACACCCCGCCTCACTCGCCGCGATGACCTCGGCCGGGATGAAGGCCACGGTCGGCGACGCGACGTTCCCCCCGCCGTGGGCCCAGTGAACCGACACGGCCAACGGAACACCCGCTGCTCCGCCATGCCTCGGCCGGCAGTGGCCCTACCAAGCAGAAGCAGCAACCCCATGGGCACAAGGCGCAGAAGAGTGGAGCAGACCACTGAGCGGACCATCCTGACCGCCGCCACCCGCATCGACGTGCACGTCCACTTCCTGCCCGATGCCTACCTCAGGGCAGCCGCGGCCGTCGGACTGACCAGCTTCGACGGCGGTATTCCCATCCCCTCCTGGAGCCCGGAGGCGGCACTGGAGTTCATGGACCGTCAGGGCATCACCGCGCAGGTGCTCTCGGTCCCTTCACCCACCGCCCACCGCCTCACCGGAACCGCCGGAGCACCGGCCCTGGCCCGTCGTCTCAACGACGCGGCCGCCCAGGTCATCGAGCAGCACCCGAGCCGCTTCGCAGCCCTGGCACACCTGCCGCTGCCCGACGTGGACGCGGCCCTGGCAGAGATCGCCCACGCCCTGGACGTGCTGAGGCTCGACGGTGTCATCCTGGCGACCAACTACGACGGCAGCCATCCCGGCGAGCCCGCACTCGAACCGATCCTGGCGGAACTCGACCGACGCCACGCCACCGTGCTGCTCCACCCCACCACCCCCGTCTGCTTCGCACAGACCGGGCTGGGCCGTCCCGCACCGCTTATCGAATTCGTCTTCGACGTCGCCCGTACGGTCACCCACCTCATCTACACCGGCACGCTGACCCGCCACCCCCACCTGAAGATCATCCTTCCGCACGCCGGGGGAGCCGTACCAGCCCTCGCCTGGCGCATCTCCACCTTCGCCGCACAACCCGCCCTCACCCCCGGCACGGACCTCACCCCCGACACCGTGTCGGCGCAACTGCGCGGCCTCTACTACGACCTCGCCCTCGGAGCGAACCCGCACTCCCTGTCCACGCTGCTGGAAACCGCCGACCCCAGCCACCTGCTGTTCGGCACCGACTACCCCTTCAGCCCCGAACCCCTCATCACCGCCAACGCCCACGGCCTGCGCGACTACCCGGGCATCACCGACAGCGTCCACCGCCTCATCGAGGCCGACAACGCGCTCCCCCTCCTTCCACACCTCGCCGCACGGCTTGCCTGAGCCCGCCGCCCGTCCGTCCGTCCGTGGCGATGCTTCGGCGCGGGCCCAACTCGCACTGGCGCGCCCGGACGCACCCGTCACCCACCCCGGCCCGACCACGCGGCGTACGACGTCGCTCTGGGGCAAGGCCAGAGGACGGAGCCTGCGCAGCGCTACACGCTGACTCTGCCGGCCGAGGACGTGGCGGGCATGCGCGCCCCGCCGCCCCGCCGAAAGTCGTGGTCGTGCACCGGACCCCGGGCTTGGTCGGGGTGTTCCGGTGTACGAGGACCTGGTGGGCACGGTGCGCGCGGTGATCGAGCACGACCGTGCCGCCCGCCTCCTGGACACCGACGGCGGTGCCCAGAAGCAGCCGGTGGCCGCCGTCGCCCTTCCTTGACCACACCCGGTGGGCCGGTGCCCCAGCTGCCGTTTCGGGCTGTCGGTGGGGCGTCGGGCGTTCCGGACCGCCGGCCGAGGTGATGCGTGTCACTTCGGGGGCTTTGGTGCAGCAGGGCGCTGCGCGGGGCCGTCATGGGTGCGGGAACGTTGAAGGAGAGAACATGAGTGCATCGGCGGTTGGCTGGTGAGGCTGGGCCGGCGCGGTAGGGACACCCGGCGGATCGACTTCGTCGAGTTCGTCCAGCAGCGCTCCGCAGCACTGTTCCGGACCGCCTACATCCTGACCGGAAGTCAGGACAGTGCGGAGGACCTGCTGCAGGAGGCGCTGGAGAAGGCTTGCCGGCACTGGAACCGGGTGGCCGTCGCGGACTCGCCGGAGGCCTACGTGCGCCGGATCGTGGTCAACCTGGCCAACGACCGGTGGCGCAGACTCCGCCGGGCCGGTGAACGCCCGGACCTCGCGGACCTCGCGGACCCCCGTGACCCGTACCGGCTCGTGGACCTTCGCGACGAACTGGTCCAGGCGCTTCACGCCCTGCCGATCGGGATGCGCACCGTCGTGGTGCTGCACTACCTGCATGACATGGGCGACCAGGAGATCGCCGAGACACTCCGGATCTCACCCTCCGCCGTGCGCTCGCAACTCGCCCGCGGGCTGGCCAAACTGCGCACCGCGGTGCCCCGGTCCGAACCGCCCGCGCCCGCACCGGGCGACGACCGGCCCACTTCTCTGCCCCAGTTCGAAGGTGCGTGATGACCTCGTTCCCGCCCGACGGCCACTTCGGCTCCACCCCGGACTCCGACCTGAGAGAGGCACTGATCCAGGCCATGGACAACTTCGCGAACGACACACGCCCCCCCGCGTTCGACGGCACCGCCATCCTGCGCCGCACCCGCCGTCGGCGCGCACTGCTCGCGGTCACGGCATCGGCGGCCGCCATCGTCCTGACCGCGGGCACCGCCTTCGCCCTGCACGGCTCCGACCAGTCCCCGGTTCGGCCTGCCTCCGCCCCGCCCGTAGCCTCCGGGACACCCTCGCCCGCACCGCCGGAGCCGACCCCCACCGCTTCCCCCGCCCCCGACACCTCCGCCACCGCTTCCCCCGAGTCTCCGATGGGAAGCGCCATGCCTTCTCCCGGCACTCGCACCGAGCCGGCGCCCGGCGACCCCTCGGTCATCGTCCCCACGGTCCTTGGCATGCCCCAGGCCCAGGCCGAGAAGGTCCTCACGGAAGCCGGACTGAAGATCGACCATGTCCAGAACTTCACCGACTGGAAGACCCCGGCCGGCGCGGTGATCAGCAGCGACCCGAGGCCCGGTACCGCCGTCGCCCCGGGCACCGCCGTCACCCTCTTCGTCTCCAAGGGGAAGCCCTGACGTCGCCGGCCCCAAAGCCGGCGGATGGCTCTACAGGTCGCCGCCGGTGAGCGCCGACCAGTCGCGTCAGACCGGCTCGGCGATCAGCAGGGCGGCGGTGACCGGCCGGAAACCGACGCGGGCCGGGGGTCGAAGCGCGGTGCCCAGCTTCCGGTGAGGCCGATGGGCGGGCAGGCCTGGTGGCGGGGGCTGGTGAAGGGGGGGCGAGCCGCACGGCTCCGGACACAGTGAAGGCCCGGCGGAAGCCGGGCCTTCACGTTCGTAGCGGGGACAGGATTTGAACCTGCGACCTCTGGGTTATGAGCCCAGCGAGCTACCGAGCTGCTCCACCCCGCGTCGGTGGCCTTTACTCTACGGCACTCGGTAGAGCGCTCCCTACCGTTTTTCTCGGTGTGCGTTCGTCAGATGGTCC
This sequence comes from Kitasatospora sp. NPDC058190, assembly GCF_042883685.1. Lineage (NCBI taxonomy): Bacteria > Bacillati > Actinomycetota > Actinomycetes > Kitasatosporales > Streptomycetaceae > Kitasatospora > Kitasatospora sp. NPDC058190. Next base: position 20,665 of record NZ_JBHVVI010000093.1, on the reverse strand, counting down.
GGAGCAGGGCGCTGGCCGGGGACCGGTGGTCGGCGGTCTCGGTGGTTGTTGGGGGCCGGTCGGTGGCTGAAACGGGGTGCTCGGCTGCCGGTCAGGGCGATGGAGATCGACTGGGCGGTGCCGGCGTCGTTGTTCCAGTTCCGCCTGGCTACCGTCGAGCAGTTGCGCCGGCTGCACGCGCCGCAGGCGAGTGCGGAGAAGATGTGGGCGAGGCTGGGCCGGCTGCGGGTGGGCCGCTCCGGCACGACTCTCCCGGAATGGGGCCACTGAGACGATCATCGATCCAGGCCGGACGGTCACGGGTCGTACCAACAACGGGAGGCATCATGCGGATCGAGTACGCGTCACCGGAGCCGGCTCTGCGAGCCTTCGTCGAACGGTATTGGTGGTGTGAGGGGGACGCCGGCGACCTGCCGCAGCTGCTGCCCGGGACGGGCGCCGAACTGTGGATCCACTGGACGGGTGGGGTTGACCTGTGCGGAGCGAACGGGCTGCCGTCGAAGCCGCTGCCCGCCGCGCACCTGGTCTGCCTACGGCAGACGCGCTGGTCACTGACCTCGCGAGCGCCGGTCGGCTTCGTGGCCGTGCGGTTCCGGGCCGGTGCCTTGCGCCACTTCCTCACGAGAGGGGTCGACGACGTGGCCGACCAGGTGGTGAGCGCCACAGACCTGTGGGGCCCGGACGGCCGGCGGATGACCGAAGAAGTGCGCCTGGCCACCGATCCGGGCGCGCGCACGGACGTCCTCAACAGGTTCCTCACCGGGCTGCTCGCCGGCCACCACCGGGCCGACCCATGGATGGACGCCGCAGTGCGCCTCGTCTACCGCCGCCCCGGCGGCATCCGGGTGGACTCACTCGCCGAGCAGTTCGGGGTCGGCCCCCGGCGGCTGCAGCGAGCGTTCCCATCGGCGGTGGGGGTGGGCCCGAAAGGGTTCCAGCGCCTGGCCAGGTTCCAGAAGCTCACCCGCACCCTGCTGCTGTCGGATCAACGCCGGTACCTGCCGAGCGCGTTGGAAGCGGGCTACTACGACCAGAACCACTTCATCCGTGAGTTCCGACACTTCACCGGCCAGCGCCCGACCGCACTGCTGGGCCAGGGCCTGTCGCATTTCTACTATGAGCGGCTGCGCGGTCCCGGTCAGGCTGGGCACTGACCGAGAGAAAGGGCAGTTGCGATGACCATGGTGGTGGCGATCCTGCAGGCCAGGCCCGGGCAGGAGGACGTCCTCGAGGCGGCCCTGCGAGAGGTGGCGGAGCGCTCCCGGGAGGAGCAGGGGGCGGTGGCCTACACGGTCGGCCGCCAGGAGGGCGGCCGGTTCCTGGTCTCGGAGCGGTACGCCGACCGCGCGGCGTGCGACGCCCATTTCGCCGCCTCCTACGTGACCGGTCTGCTGGCGCGCTTCCCGGAGCTCCTGGCCGGTGAACCGCAGGTCGAATTCACCGACGTGGTCACCGGATTCGTCCGCTGAACGCCCAACACCGAGCACCTCGCACCGGAGATCCCCTTGTCCATCCCCAACACCTCACCCCGTCTCGCCGTCATCGGAACCGGCCGTATGGGAACGGCACTTGCCGGCACACTCTCCCACCACCACCGGGACATCCTGTGGGCCAGCCGGGACGAGCGCCGCGCGTCCGACGCCATCCGACGCCTCGGCCTTGACGACCGCGTCCAACCGGCAGACCACGCAGACGCCATCAAGCAAGCCGACATCATCTTCCTGGCGATATGGCACCAGGACGAGAAGGAACTGGTCGACCGCCATCGCGGACTCCTCGACGGCAAGATCCTCGTCCAGCTCGCGAATCCCTTCACACCGGACTTCACCGACTTCACCACCGCCTACGACACCTCGGCCGCCGAACAGCTCGCCGAGCTGACCCCCACGGCCCACGTCATCGGCGCGTTCAAGAACATCTTCTGGGTGGTCTTCGACCAGCCACAGTTCCCCGAGGGCCTCAGCGACCTCCTGGTCACCGGCGACGACGAAGCGGCCAAGGCCGCCGTCATACAACTGCTCGACCCTCTGCCGTTCCGGGTCCTGGACGGCGGCGCGCTGCGCAACAACCGGGTGATCGAGCGCATGACCCTGCTGTCCCGCGAGATCGCCGTCCGCTACGACCACTACCCCCGGGTGGCATACCGCCTGCTGGGGCAGGACCACTGACCGAGCCGGACAATCCTGCGAGCAACGACTCCTCCACACCCCTCGCTGAACCGCCGGACAAGGCACGCCCGGCGGACCGGCCGCTCCCCAGCCTTCCGCGCGACAAGCGCGGGCCTGCGGGGACGTTCACGCTCGGCAGGCCCGCAGGCCCGCAGGCCCGCAGGCCCGCGCCAAGGCGAGCCGACCAGCCCTTCACCCAGTTGCCCGCCCGAGGTGAACCTTCGGCGCGGCCACTGCGCTCGCTCCCACCGGAGATCCGATCCCCGTCAGAGCAGACGAAATCAGCGCTCGGCGCATGCGTGCGCGTGCCCCGATCCCCGGACGAAACAAGGAAATCCGCCTCATGTGCTTCGAACCCGACTCCATGCCGCCCGTCCTCGCGGGCTGCCCCACAGACACCGAGATCCGCACCGAACTCACCGCCCTGACATCAGCCGACGGGACTCGATTCGCCGCCTTCACCGCCATCCCGGCAACATCCGAGCAAGGCCTCGTCGACGCCCTGGGGGTAGTGGTGCTGCCGGACGTCCGCGGCCTGTACGGGTTCTACCAGCAGTTGGCCATCGCCCTGGCGCACCACGGACACCCGTCCGCGGTCATCGACTACTACGGCAGGACCGCCGGCATCGGCACCCGCGGCGACGACTTCCCGTTCATGGACCATGCCGTGCGCACCAGCGAGGCCACCGTCCAGGCCGACCTGCGCGCGGCGGCCGACCACCTACGCACCCTCGGCGGACCGGCCATGGCCGGCGTGGCCTCCGTCGGCTTCTGCTTCGGCGGACGCCACGCCTTCCTCTCCGCGTCGCCTGCCCACGGCCTGGCGGCCGCGGTCGGGTTCTACGGCGTCCCCGGCATCGCCGGACCGTACGGGCCCGGCCCCACCCAGCGGGCCTCCGAACTGACCGCCCCGATCCTGGGCATCTTCGGCGGTGCCGACCCGTACATCCCGCCGGACGAAGTGGGCGCCTTCGACAGTGCCCTCACCGCCTCCAGGACACCCCACCACCTGGTCAGCTACCCCGACGCCCCGCACAGCTTCTTCGACGTCAGCCATGACGACAAGCACGCCGAGGCCAGCCGTGACGCCTGGAACCGAACCTTGGCCTTCCTGCGCGACCCAGCCGGCTACCTCCGGACCACCGTGCAGTGACGCCAGCCGTGACTACCCGCCGACACGCGCCGACCGTCAGCCACCGACACGACGAGCCAAGCGCGAAGAGCCCGACCCGGTCGACCGCTACCAACCATCACGGCCGAGGCGGCGGCCCGTGCCAGGTTCCCATCGGCGTGGCGAGGCGACCCGCATTCTCACCAAAGACCAACTACCCGCGAGGACAAGCATGTTCATCCTCACCGTCACCTATCTCAAGGACCTGGACGAGATCGACGATCTGATGCCAGATCACTGGCAATACCTGGAACAGCACTACCGCGAAGGCGCGTTCCTGCTCTCCGGACGGCAGGTTTCCCGAACCGGCGGCGTGATCCTGGCGATCGGCGACGACCTGGACACCATCAAGAGAATCATCTGGACCGATCCCTTCGTCCGCGCTGGTGCGGCCCGCTACGACATCATCCAGATGACCCCCACCGCCGCGAGCGGAACGCTGAGCGCCGGGCTCGCCGCAGCCGGGCTACACGGGATCACGACGATCCAGCCAATCCCCTGACGCCGGAGGCAAGAGCCGCCCTCCCTGCATCGAACTCGAGCCAGCCGAGGATCGCAACGCGCTCTCGCCCCCGAGCGCCGGCGCCAGGCCTCCGTGACGGTTGCCCTCTGGGGCGGCTGAGGATCGCAATAGCGGGTACGCCTGTGACCGGGCGTGGGTACGAGAGCAGCGGTCACTCTCCCGGGGCGGCTGAGGATCGTAACTCCCCGGTGTACCAGGATGGTTCGGGGACGACGGGTGGCGGTCACCCTTCGGGGTGGCCGCCACCCACCTTCGTCGAGCAGCACCGAGCCGCATCTGCGAGACCAAGTTCCTCTTCCGCGATGTCGCCCCTGATCCCGAAGGCCTTCCTGATAGCTGACCAAGATCCTCCTGGCGCGGGCGGGGACGTACTGCCGATCTGTCTGCCCTGGCGGCCGGATGCGGGGCCAGGCCCGAGGTCGGTCGGATGCGGAAGAGGTTGAAGACCTTCGTTCTGCGCTGCCGGGTTCCAGGTGGCCAGATCTACGCGGCCAGGCAGGCGTTCGGGACCGTAGTGGTGCTGTCTGCGTGGAGGGCGTCTGCGTGGTCGAGGGCTCTGGCCAGGGCGAGGACGGCTTCGTCCGCGGAGTTCTTGAGGAGGTGGCCGTAGAGGTCGGCGGTGATGGCAAGGTGGGAGTGGCGCAGGGTCTTGGAGACGATAGCGAGGGGGATGCCGGCGGCGATCATGATGCTGGCGGCGGTGTGGCGTAGGTCGTGCAGGCCGATCTTGGGCAGGTCGAGTTCGGCGGTCCGCTTGCGGAGCTGGTCGAGGACCCACTGAGGGCGCAGGGGCTCGCCGTCCGGGCGGGCGAAGACCAGGCCTTCGAGGCGGCCCTCGGGGTGGGCCGCCATCTGGAGGGCGGCCTGGCGGTGGAGGGCTGCCATGGCTCTGGGAGAGAGGCTGACCCAGGCGCGGCTTGACTCGGTCTTGGGCTCGCAGAGGTGGATCTTCCCGTTGTTCACGGCGGTCAGGGTCCAGCGGACGTAGAGCTTGTGGTCCATGAGGTGGACGTCGGACCAGTGCAGGGCGAGGACCTCGCCGCGCCGCATGCCGGTGCCGAGCATGACCTCGAACAGGTCGGTGAGCCGGTCGGCGTAGTGCTCCGTGTTGTGCCGCAGGAAGGCCGCGGCCTGGTCGGGGGTCCAGCAGACGCGTACGGCGGCGCGGGGCTTGGCGGGTACGGAGTGCTTGGCCGGATTGTAGCGCAGCCGCCACGTCCGCACCGCATGGTTCAGGGCGTTGCGCAGCATGGCCACCGCGTGGTGAACGGTGGTGCGCCCGCGGCCGGCGGCGAGCTGCGCGCTCACCCAGGCGTCAATGTGCTTGGGCCGCAGGTCGACGAGCAGCATGCCGCCGAACGCAGGGACCAGGTCACGCTCGATACACGCCCGATAACCCGCCCAGGTGTTCGGGGCCAGCGCCGGGCGCTTCGACTCCAGCCACTCGTACAGGAACAGCCCGACGCGCAGCGTGCGGTCCTCGTACACACCCCGGTACTCGGCATCCAACACCCGCGCCATCTCCCGCGCCGCCTCCGCCCGACTGGCGAACCCGCCCCGCCGCCGAGTCCGGCGCTTGCCCTCCTCCCGGGCCAGATCCACCGCATACGTCCACCGGCCATGCGCGGCATCGGCGGCCAACCGCGGACACCACGAACCCAACTGCTTCCCGCTGCTCCCGTCCTTGCACCCGCACCGCCGATACACCCTGCCCCGCTTGGGACGCTGCGCCATGGGACTCCTCCTTGAACCAAGTGGTGATGGCGTGTCCAGAGTTGCGGAAGCGGCGGGTGTGGCGGCAGAGCGCGCGGGGCGGGGCGTGGAGCACAGCGAGATCGACTGGCCGGGACACGCGCTGGCGACACGCCGCGCGGGTGATCACGGCGTGCGGCTGGCGGGTAGGCGGGCTTGATCGCGTGGCATCGGCCTTCGCGAGTTCACCGCCCGAAGGGGTGGCCGCCGACCGGGAGGCGGGGGCTTGCCTGCTGGCCGTGGGGTGTTGGGCTTGTACAACCCGGAGCACACGCGGTGCGGTGGCGGCGAGCCTCGGGCCGGTCTTCGGAAAGCGCCACGGCGAGCGCCGAGAATTTCCGTGAGCCAGCAGGGAATGGGGGATGCCGGGATTTATGATGGCTATTCTCTTGCTGGCCTTCGGCCAGGTCGGACTGATTTCGCCTGGCGGTGATGGACGCTCTTCCCGGTGACTTTCTGGACGATCTGAGGGAATCACTGGATCCACGGTCTGAGTGGCGCTACCCTGGAGACGTGAACGCCACCCGGACCCTCCGTCAAGCCCCTGACCTGGGGACCAGCTGGGGACCACGCGTCATGCGCGCTGCCGCACGAGGTGCGCGAAACGCACTTATCTGCATGCGCACGACGTGCGTGCGAGCGCATTTCAGGCAGGAAAAGGGGAACCATTCCTGCTGACGGCCTGCCGGTTAGCCTCGATCTTGCATGACGGCTCGTCAGCTTGGCTGGCGGGCCGTTTCTGCTTGTCCGGGCGCGGTGTTTCTGCCCGTCGGCATGGCGAGGGCCCGGCTGTCGCGCCGGGTAAGCGCCGGGTTCCACGGCTCCGGGGGTGGTCGGGTGCTTGTCGGGACAGGGCATCGGTGCTGGTCAGCCCGGGTTTGGCAGGGCTTGTAGCCGTTCGAAGGCACCTGCGATCACGTCGGTCCAGGGCCATTGGCGGGCGAGGCGGAGTACGCGGCGGCGGCTGGCGGTGACGAGCTGGGCGGCGGCGGAGAACAGCCTCAGCCGTAGGCGCTTGGGCTCCCATCGGCGGGCGGGGCCGGTTAGGGCGAGCATCGGCATCCAGGCGAGCAGGTCAAGTGCGAGCTGGACGATCTCCAGCCAGATCTGGTTCTGCGCGGCGTCGTGCAGGGGCAGGTTGCGCAGGCCGGTGTCGCGGGCGGCGCGGATGCGGTCCTCGGCGCGGGCCCGCTGGCGGTGTCGCAGCTCCAGCTGGGCGATCGGGGCGTGGGTGGTGTTGGTGGCAAAGCAGGTCAGCCGCATGCCGTCGGCGTCGGTGAAGCGCAACTGGGCGCCAGGGTGGGGCCGTTCCTTGCGGACGATCAGCCGCATCCCCTTCGGCCAGCCCTTGAGGACGTCCCCGGCAAGCTCGGCGACCCAGGCGCCGTCGCGGACCTCGGCGCCCGGCTCGACGGCTGGGGTCCAGGCCGAGGCCGGGATGAGGAGCACAGCGGCGTGGATGGCGTCCGTGATGGTCATCCCCACCGAGTACGAAAGCCACCTTCCGCGTGCGGTGAGCCAGTTGAGGAACTTGTGGGTGCCGCCGCCGGAGTCGGTGCGGATCAGGGCGCGGCGTCCGCGCCGGTACTTGTTCGGTAGCTGGGCCAGGGCCAGGCGGGCGGCCTCGATGTGGTCGGCGGCGGTGTTGCTGCCCGCATTCCCCGGTCGCAGCAAGCCGGCGACTGGCTCTCCGGATCCGTCTCGGCCGTGGTCGACGAACGCGAACAGTGGGTGATGGCCGAACGTCTTCTTCCAGGTCTTGGCGGCGTGCTCCTTCTCGGAGTGCGCCAGGACCAGCACGCCGTCGATGTCCACGATCACCTCGCCGCCCGCGTCCGGGGCCGCCTCGCGGGCCAACCGCCAGACCCGTTCGCGGACTTCGGCCCGTGCCCGGCGGATCGCCGTCAGCGCCTTGGGTCCGGCCGCGGCCAGGGTGTCGACCAGGCGGGAGACGGTCGGGTCGGAGGCGACCGGGCCGAACACGGCGGGCTCGGCCCGCAGCATCGCGACATCGGCCAGGCAATCACCGCCCAGGGCCACGGCGAGCGCGACGTCCAGCAGGATCTTGCCGGGATCATGGAGCGCCCGCTCCTTGCGCCACGGCGCGAGAGCCGCTGACAACGCGACGTCCAGCCCCGCCTTGCGGGCCGTCTCGACAAGCAGCGCGGCGCCGGATTGCGAGACCACCCCGCGACCACCGCCCTCGACGCGGACACGCGGATACAGCCCGGTACGCTTCTTCACCTGAGGAGTGCAGCTTTCCTGACGACGACATGGACCCTAGACAAGCCCTATCGTCCCAGGTCAGAGGCACTCCTCGCTCTTTTGATCACGCCTCGGACAGCCCCGCTCGTGAAAGCGCGAGGTTAGTCGGGCCGCAGCGGTAGATGAGTTCGCCGGAGGCTCGGAGGCGTCGGCTTCGCGGGGAATGGATGGGCGACGCGCTGGTCGGGCGCGAGCGCGACCTGAGGCGGTTCGGCGCGGGCGTGGTGGGTGGTCGGCGCGTGGCGCAGCGACGGCTTGGGCACGCCTGGCTGCTCATCGCGGTTCGGCGATGAGCAGAGGGCCGCGCGGGCGGACGGTGGCGGCGGCGGCGTTCTCCCTGACCGGGGTGGCCGTGGCAGGCCTGAGCCGTAGGCGGGCGAGGACGGCTGCGGCGATGACGAGCATCTCGGTCCAGGCGAAGGACTCGCCGACGCACTTGTGGTGGCCGGCGCCGAAGGGGATGAACAGCCTGGCTGGGGCACGATCCGCGGGACGGCGCCAGCGGTCGGGATCGAATCGCAAGGGGTCGGCGTGGAGCTGGGGGGAGCGGTGCAGTGCGGTCGGGCTGAACAGGACCTCCGCTCCCGGGGGCAGGAGGACGCCGCCGTAGTGGAGCGGCGCCATTGCCCGGCGCATCAGGATCCAGTTGGGGGTGTGGAGCCGGAGGGTCTCGCTGATCGCGTGCCCCGTGCGCTCCAGGCGCGGCAGGTCGCCGATGGACACGGCGCCGTCGGCGGCTATGGCGCGCACCTCCTCGCTCAGCTCGTCCTGGAGGTCCTGGTGCTGGGCGAGTTCGTGGAACAGCCAGGCGAGCGTGGTGGCGGTCGTCTCGGTGCCGGCCAGGAGCAGTGAGACGGCTTCGTCCCGGACCTGGGCCGGTGCCATGGCGAGGCCGGTCTCTTCGTCGCGGGTGGCCAGCAGCAGGGAGAGCAGGGTGTCGTCCGGGCCCTGGTGCAGGCCGGCGGCCTGGGCGACGATCTCGTCCACGACGGTGCGCAGGCCCTGGACCGCCGCATCGAAGCGCCGGTTGGCAGGCACGGGCAGCTTCTCCAGCAGCGGCGAGGGGTAGAGCGCCCGTTGGACGAATCCGGTGAGGACCACGGGCACGGCCCGGTCGATCCCGTTCTTCTGGTCGCGGCTCAGGTGGGTGGCGAACAGCGCCTCGACCACGATGTCCCGGGCGAGGTCGTGCATCCGCGGCTCGATCGGCGCGGCCCGTCCGGGCTCCCAGCGGGACACCGCCGCCGCTGCCACCCGTGCGGCCAGCGTGGCGTACCGGCGGATGCTGTCGCGGTGGAAGGCCGGTTGGACCAGGCGGCGTTGGCGGAGGTGGAACGCGCCCTCGGAGGTGAACAGTCCGTTGCCCAGCAGTCCGCGGGCCTTGTCGAAGACGAAGCCCTTCTCGGTCTTCGCGGCGTCTTTGACGAGCAGCCGGTGGACCAGTTCGGGATCGGTGAGCACGTGAACCGGCCTGCGCCACAGGTGGATCCGCACCACGGGGCCGTGGTCGGCCAGTGACTGGAGGAAGGGCAGGGGGCGGGTGAGCAGCGGGACCAGGTGCCCGAGCAAGGGCAGTTGGCCCGGAGCGCACGGCACCCCGGTGGGCGCGGCGTCGTCCTCGGACATCAATGCCTCGCCACGGGCGCCGGTGCGTCGAACCGCGAGCTGTTGCGGGACCAGTCGATGTGGCCCCGCAGCCACAGACCGAGGCTGCGCGCGTACGCCGCTGCCGTAGGACTCCCGGTGGTGCAGACGGTCCGGCTCAGCTCGACGAACGCGGCCATCTCGGCGTCGCGCATGGCGACGGCAGACTTCCGTGCCTCGGCCGACGAACAGCGGTGGTGGCGGGCGAGAACCTCGACCAGGTTGTGGCGGCCCTGGCCGCCGGCCGTCTCCTTGGCATGGGAGTACAGGTCATTGTCCCAGCTCACCAGGTTCGCGGTGATGTCCCTGAGTCGACGCAGCGCGGGGCTGTCCGCCTCGGCCGCAGGCACTTCGTAGCCCGCCGCGACGTCGACCAGGGTGAGACAGGTGTACGTCGCTCCCGCGTGCCGGCGCATCGCCACGTACTCGGCCGGTCCCGGCACCAGTCCGGCCTCCCGGTTCGCGGCCTCCCACACCTGGGCGTGGAGGTAGTCCCGGACTGAGCACTCCCAGCGGAACAGCTGTGACGGCGACGCCTGTGCGGCGACCCGGTCCCGTATGTCCCGCAGGGCCGCGGCGAAGGTGCGGGCCGGTCCGTCCAGGTCGGCCTCGGCCAAGTCCGCGTCGGCCAAGTCTGCGTCGAGCACCCGGGCCAGCAGGGTGGTCGTCCGTGCCAGCGGCGCGGGACGGGCGCCGCGTTCGCGGTCCTCGCAGTAGCCGTCGTCGAAGGAGAAGAGCCACACATACCAGTCCGACAGCAGGCGCAGCATGTCGGCGGGCACCTCGGGATTGGTCCGTGCGGCCAGGTGGCCGCTGCGCTGACGCCCGATCCGAATCGCCCGGTGCGGCTGCCCGTCCAGCAGCCGGTGCCGCGCCAGCCATGCAAGGCTCTGCCGGTCCGCCTGGTCGGCGTGTCGGTTGATCAGGGACGGGAAGGGGCACCACAAGTCGTCTGCTGTGCTGCGCGGTTGTCCGCCGCGGAGATCGCTCATCGCTTCGCCGACCTTCGTCTGGGTGGGTGGCCGCCGGCTTCCGTGCCCCGGGCGACGATCGCGTGCGGGGCGCCCGGCCTGCGCGGGGAGGCCGAAACTAATCCGGTGCGGGGCATAGCGATGGACTTTGCGCGCATCCGTAGTTGTCTCTCTGCGCACCGCCGGTCGTCGTGCCCTGCCCTGGAGCCCGAGGACGCTGCGCACCGGGAGCCGTACACGCCGTAATGCCGGGATGTTCTGGCGGACGGTAACCTTGGGTGCCCGCGGAGTGGGCCGGCGGACTCGAGGGGGCGAGAGTGGCGGAAGGCGGGCGGGTGCCGGTCCTGGTCGGGCGGCAGCGGGAGACGGAACTGCTGACCGCGGCTCTGGTCCAGGCGGTGGACGGTGCGAGCGGGTCCACCGTGCTGCTGCGCGGCGAGGCGGGCGTCGGTAAGAGCACGCTGCTGGCCTGGGTGGAGCGCGCGGCGCGCGAGCGCGGGTTCACCGTGCTGCGGGCGGTCGGTACGGAGGCGGAGACGGACCTCGCTTTCGGGGCCCTCCACCAGGCTTTCTGGCTGCTGCTCCAGCGCTCCGGTGCCTTGTCCGCCCACCAGCGGGAGGCCCTGGAGAGCGCGCTCGGCGCCCGCTCCGGAACCCCGAGCGGGTTCGCCGTCGGAGCCGCCGCCCTGGCGCTGCTGGGAGAGACGGTGCGGACCGCCCCCGTGCTGCTGCTCCTGGACGACCTGCACTGGATCGACTCCTCCAGCGCAACCGTCTTCGCCTTCCTCCACCGGCGCTGCGCCGAGCTGCCGGTGGTGATCGTCGGTGCCACCCGCCCGGACGGGCCGGCCGCTCAGGCCTGGTCGGCCGAAGCCGTCGACGTGCGGGCCCTGCCCCGGACGGACGCGGCCCTGCTGCTGGGCACCTGTTATCCCGAACTCGCGGCGTCCGCCCGGGACCGCGTGCTCACCGAAGCGGCCGGCAACCCGCTGGCGCTGGTGGAGCTGCCGCGGCAACTGGCGGCCGCCCAGCAGCTGGGGGCCGCTCCGCTGCCCGAGCGGCTGCCGCTGGGACGGAAGCTGGAGCGGATGTTCACCGAGCGGCTGGGCACGGTGACGCCCGAGGTCGGCCGTCTCCTGTTGCTCGGCGCGCTGGCCACCGGTCGGGACTCCGGCGGCGGCGAGTGGCTGCGAGCCCTCGCGGACGACAACGCCCGGGAGATCCTGGAGCGGATCGAAGCGGACGGCCTGGCCCGGCTCGACACCTCCGGGCAACTGGTGTTCCGGCACCCCCTGGTCCGTACCGCCGTCGTCTCCGCAGCCTCCGACAGCGCGCGCCGCGAGGCGCACCGGGCCCTGTCCGAAGCCCTCGCACCGGACGACCCCCGACGGCTGGTCCACGAGGCATCCGCCACGCTGCTGCCCGACGAGGACCTCGCGCACCGACTGCAGGAGGCCGGCCGCGACCTCGCCCGGCGCGGCGGCGACGCGGAGGGCGCGCTCCTGCTCGAACGCGCCGCCGCCCTCAGTCCCAGCTCCTGCGACCGCACCCGCCGGCTCACCTGGGCCGCGGTGATGTCGGCCCGCGGCGGGCAGTTGCGCCACACCGCCGCCCTGGTGGAGGAACTGAAGGCCAGCACGGTGCCGCAGGACGTCGCCCCGCTCTTCGCGTACGCGGTGGTGTACGCGGACCAGAGCCACCACGTCGAGTTCGAGTCCTCCGCCAAACTGCTGCCCGCGGCTCTCGACGCGCTGACCGCGCCGGGTGCCGACACCTTCGGCGGGCTGGTCGAACAGGCCTACTTCAAACTGCTCCTGGCCGCGAGCTACACGGACGACCCCTGGGCCTGGCGGGCCCTGGAACGGCACCAGGAGCACGTCTCCGAGGCGGGCCGGCTGTGCCTGCGGGCCTGGACCGACCCGGGCCCGGACGCGGCCGCCGCGCTACGGGCGGTGGCCGAGGACTTGACCGAGGAGCAGGAGGCGGGTGCGGCCTGGCTCATTCTGTGGACCGCCTCGGTGCTCGACTGCCCCGAGAGCGACCTGTGGCAGCGCTTCACCGGGCTGCACGGCTACGCCACCCAAGGTTCGGTCGCGAAGGCCAAGTGCCACCAGGACTTCCTGCTCGGCCACTGGGACCAGGCGGCCGTCTGCCTGCGCGAGGCCGAGATCGCGGACGACCTCGGCTACCACACCAACGCCCTGATGTTCCGCCAGTACTACGCCCACTTCCTGGCCGGCCGGGGCGACGAGGCCGGACTGCGGGAGATCGACCGGGCCATCAGGCCGACGGCCACCCGCGCCCGGATGCGGTTCGTCCTCGACCGGCTGACCCACCTGAGCGGCCTGGCCGCCCTCGCCCACGGCCGCTACGAGGACGCGTACGCGATCTTCTGCGAGATCACCCCGCCCGGCCGGCTGCCCAGTGGCCCGCCCTGGCACCACGCGCTGGTCTTCGACCTGGCGACGGCCGCCGTGCACACCGGTCGGCGTGAGGAGGCGCGGGCCCACGTCGAGGCGGGGCGGACGGCGGGCTCCGCGGAGATCTCCGGCCGGCACGCCTTCCTGCTGGCGGCCGCCACCGCCCTGGCCGCCGAGGACGACGAAGCCGAGGACGCCTACCGTGCCGCGTACGCCGTACCCGGCGCCGAGCGGTGGGCGTTCGACCTCGCCCGACTGCGGCTCGCCCACGGCTCGTGGCGCCGCCGCCGCCACCGGCCCGGGGCCCGGGACGTGCTGCGCGTCGCGCACTACGTGTTCCGTCGCCTCCAGGCCGATCCCTGGGCGCAGCGGTGCGAGGAGGAGCTGCGGGCCGCAGGCGAGCAGGTGGCGCCTTCGCCGGGTGGAGCGGCTCCGGATGCGGTCGGGTTGACCGGCCAGGAGCTGCGGATCGCCCGGCTGGCGGCCACCGGGCTGAGCAACAAGGAGATCGGCCGACTGCTCCAGCTGTCGCCCCGTACCGTCGGGGCGCACCTCTACAAGGTCTTCCCGAAGCTCGGCATCACCTCCCGGGCCGCGCTCGCCCGGGCCCTCGGTACCGACTGATCTGCCGGGGTGCTCGGCCGGCACGTGCTTCCCGTGCACCGAGTCGGCCTCGCGGCGCACCGCTGAAACCGGTAGTCAGATGACCTAACACGCCTCCCGATCTGCGGACCAAGCTGACGTCGAAGGGTTTCGGCGAAGGGGCGGTCAGGTGGGCTTGCAGGTGACGACCGCGGCGGTTCCGGACGACGAGAAGGCGGCGTTCTGGAGTGGGGCGATGTCGCGGACGCTGGTGCCGGTCGAGGTGGTCCCACGCGCCGGGCAGCCGTTCGAGGGGCACCTGGCGTCGCATCGGCTGGGGTACGTGCGGATCTCGACGCTGGAGGCGGACGCGGCACGGGTCTCCCGTACGGCGGCGCTGATCGCACGGGACCTGCGGACCGAGCCGCAGGTGGGGGTCGGGGTGCAGGTGTCGGGTCGGGCGGTGCTGGAGCAGGACGGGCGGCGGGCGGAGGTGTCGGTCGGCGGGCTCGTCCTGTACGACACGACGCGGCCGTACTGCATCGACTACCCGGAACGCTTCCGCACCCATCTGTTCCACCTGCCGCGCCGGTTGCTGGGCGTCCCGGAGCGTGAGCTGCGCCAGGTGGCGGGGACGGTCGTCACCCCGGCCGAGGGGTGCGGGTCCGTGCTGCTGCCCTTCCTCAGCACCCTCGCCGGATCCGCCCACTCGTACTCCGCCCCGGTCGGCGACCGGCTGGCCGGCAGCGTCGCCGACCTGCTGAGCACGCTGGTCGCCCAGCTGACCGCCTCGCGGACGGCCGAAGGGCCCCGTACCCAGGACGACCACCTGGTCCGCCGGGTGCGGGAGCACATCGACCACCACCTGGGCGATTCGGAACTGTCACCCGAGACGATCGCGCGGGCCCACCACATCTCCGTGCGGTATCTGCACCGGCTCTTCGAGAACGAGGGGGTGACGGTGGGCCGACTCATCCAGCAGCGCCGACTGGACGCCTGCGCCCGGGAGCTGGGCCGCCGCGGCCGTACCGCGCCGACGGTGTCGGCGGTCGCCCAGCGGTGGGGCTTCGTCAACCCGGCGCACTTCAGCCGAGCCTTCCGGGCCGTCTACGGAGTCTCGCCGAGCGAGTGGCGCGCGCTCCGGACCGAGGGGGCCGAGTGATGAGATGCCCGCCGGTGGCCGCGATCCGTGGGTCCGCCACGGTGCGCGCCCGCGCGTCGCAGTGCCCGTCCGATCACGCCAGGAGCGAAGATTTGTCCGACACCACCCCCTCGCACGGCCGACGACCGGTGCTCGACCGGGCGCTCCAGGAGTTCCTGGACACATCTGTCGGCAAGGCGGCGACGGACCTGCCGGACATCTCCCTCCTCGCGCCGGACAGCGCGGGGGACATCGGCGCGTCGGTGGTCAGGGAACCCGACGATCCGTACAGCACGACGGCGCAATGGCTCGCCCTGCCCTGCGGACCGACCGGGCGGGTGCGCGTCCAGGTGACCAGACCTGTCGGCGCCCCCGGACCGACCCCCGTGGTGCTGTTCCTGTCCGGTATGGGCTGGTCGCTCGGTGACCCGGTGTCCTACGGCCGGCTGATCCGGGAGTTCGCCCTGGGAACCGACGCCGCCGTGGTGTACGTGGACTACGCCCGGGCACCCGCGGCCCGCTATCCGGTGGCCGTCGAGCAGTGCTACGCGGTGGCCCGTTGGATCCACGCGCACGGCCACGAGATCGGATTGGAGGGACACCGGATCGCCGCCGTCGGAGACTCCGCGGGGGGCAACCTCGTGGCGGCACTGACATTGCTGGCCCGGCAGCGCGGGGACGTACGACTGGTGCACCAGGTGCTGCTGTGCCCGGTGACCGACGCGGATTTCGACACTCCGTCCTATCGCCAGTTTGCGACGGGGTACTTCCTGCACCGCGACCACATGCGCCGGTTCTGGGACGACTACTTGCCCGAGGCGCAGCGCCGGCGGGAGGTCACCGCCGCGCCGCTGCGGGCCACCTCGGACCAACTCGCCGGACTTCCCCCGGCGCTCGTGGTCACCGCAGAGGCCGACGTGCTGCGGGACGAGGGCGAGGCATACGCGGCCAGGCTCCGCGGGGCGGGCGTCCCGGTGGTGGCGACGCGCTACCAGGGTGCCGTGCACGGTTTCCTCCTCCTCGACGCGTTCCACCCCACCGGCACCGCCCGGGCCGCACTGATCCAGGCTGTCGACACCGTGCACGTGGCCCTGCACCGCCGTTCCTGGTGAGGCCGGGCGACGCGGCGCCGGCGTCCGGTCCGCCCGTACAGCCGTCCGAGGAGCGCTGATGTCCGTCGTTCTCGACACCGCCCCGGTACCGTTCGCCGAACGAGCCGAGTACTGGCATGAGGCGGTCTCCCACACATTCATCCCGTTGGACGTTTCCCTGTTCGAAAGCGCGCCCGCCGCCGCGACCATCACCAGTCACCGCCTGGGTGCCCTGCAGGTCTCCCTGGTGCAGGCCGGCCCGCAGCGGGTCGTCCGCAGCGCGGGTCTGATCGCCCGGGGCGGGGAGGACCACCTCACGCTGGCGCTCCAGCACCGGGGTGCCGCCCGGCTCGTGCAGGACGGTCACCAGGTGCTGCTACAGCCGGGCACCTTCGCGATCTCCGACGCCGGGCGGCCGTTCGCCAAGGAGCTGCCGGAGCGCTTCGCCTTCACGGCTTTCCACTGGCCGCGGTCGGCGGTGGGCATGACCGACGAGGATCTGCGGGTGCTCACCGCGACGGCCTTCGACACCGGCAGCGGCACCGCCGCGCTGGTGGCCGCCTATCTGGAGCGCCTGGCCCGGTCGGCCGGCTCGCTCGAGCCGGCTCTCGCCGGCCGGCTCGCCACCACGGCCCTGGATCTGCTCGCGGTGCTGGCCCACGAGCGCCGCGGGCGGTCGGCTCCGGACGCGCCCGAGGTGGCTCTCGCCACTCTGGCCCGTGTGAAGGACCACATCCTGCGCCACCTGGGCGACCCGGACCTCTCACCGGAGCGGATCGCGGCCGCCCACCACGTGTCGGTGCGCTATCTGCACAAGATCTTCCAGTGGGAGGGGGTGACGATGGCCCGTTGGATCCAACACCAGCGTCTGGACATGTGCCGTCGGGCTCTGGCCCGCCCGACGGCAAGTCAGGCGACCGTGGCGGCGGTCGCCGGCCGCTGGGGGTTCGTGAGCGCCAGCCACTTCAGCCGGGCGTTCCGGGCCGCCTACGGAGTCTCCCCGAGCGAGTGGCGAGCGAGTGCGGCGACGGGGCTCACCCCGGGCCCCGTCCAACTGCGGTTTCCGCCACCGGCGGTGTCCTGCGGCACGCAGAAACGCAGGCAGGGGTGCCGGCCCGACGCGACGAGAGGTGCGCGGACCGACTGAAGTGCGTGCGTCCTCGACACAGGACTCCCGCCTGCGCATTCCTAGCCTGATGACCACCCATTAAAACCACGAGACCGCGAGGTGATCACCATGTCCGAGCAGAACGCCGCCGGCGCCGGGCCGACCCTGGAGCCCGAGGCCCGGGCTTTCGCCGAGGCCACCGCGAACCCGCCGTACCTGTTCGACCTGTGGGCCCGGCCAAGGGCCGCGAGGCGGTCGACGAGGTGTAGTCCGGCGAGATCGCCAAGCCGGAGGTCGACGAGGAGTGGATCGAGGTGGCCGGGGCCCGACCGGCCGGGTCCGGGCTCGCGTCGTGCGCCCCGCCGGGGTCACCGGCCCGCTCCCCGTTGTCCTCTACATCCACGGCGCGGGCTGGGTGTTCGGCAACGCCCACACCCATGACCGCCTGGTGCGCGAGCTGGCCGTCGGTGCGGAGGCCGCCGTCGTCTTCCCGGAGTACGACCTGTCGCCCGAGGCCCGCTACCCGGTCGCCATCGAGCAGAACTACGCCGTCGCCCGCTGGGTCGTGACCGACGGACACACCAAGAACCTGGACGCCACCCGGTTCGCCGTCGCCGGCGACTCCGTGGGAGGCAACATGAGCGCGGCGCTCACGCTCATGGCCAAGGAGCGCGGGGACGTCCCGCTGGTGCAGCAGGTGCTGTTCTACCCGGTCACCGACGCCGCCTTCGACACCGATTCCTACCACCGGTTCGCGACCGGCTACTTTCTGCGCCGCGACGCCATGCAGTGGTTCTGGGACCAGTACACCGCCAACCCCGACCAGCGCGCCGAGATCACCGCCTCCCCGCTGCGCGCCACCGTCGAACAGCTCCAGGGGCTGCCGCCGGCGCTGGTCATCACCGGCGAGGCCGACGTGCTGCGCGACGAGGGCGAGGCGTACGCCGTGAAGCTGCGGCAGGCCGGCGTCCCCGTCACCGCCGTCCGCTTCCTCGGCACCATCCACGACTTCGTGATGCTCAACGCGCTGCGTCCCTCGAAGTCCGCGCAGGGCGCCATCACCCTCGCGATCGAGACGCTGCGTGAGGCGCTGCACCAGGGCTGACCGCCCGCCACCACCCCCGCCCCCGCCACGCCGGACCCCGGCGCGGCGGTTGCCCGGAGAACTCAGCAACCCCAAGGACTCAGGAATGACGACGAACGACACCCCCACCGTCGTGCTGGTGCACGGCGCCTTCGCCGACGCCTCCAGCTTCGCCCGGGTCATCCCCGAACTGCTCGCCGACGGGCTGAAGGTGGTGGCACCGGCCGTGCCCAACCGCGGTCTGCTCGGCGACTCGGCCTACATCGCGTCGGTGGTTCGGCAGATCCCCGGCCCGGTCGTGCTGGTCGGCCACTCCTACGGCGGCGCCGTGATCACCGTCGCCGGCGCCGAGGAGAACGTCAACGCACTGGTATACCTGGCGGGTTACGCGCTGGAGGAGGGGGAGAGCCTGGGCGAGCTGCAGGGCCGCTTCCCCGACTCCGAGCTCGCCTCGGCGCTGGTGTACACGCCCTTCCCGCTGGAGGGCGCGGACGGCCAGAGTGCGGACAACCAGGGCACCGATGTCTCGGTCGAGGTCGACCGTTTCCCGGCGATTTTCGCCGCCGACGTCGACCCGTCGCTGGCCCGGGTCCTCGCCGTCTCGCAGCGCCCGCTCGCCGCCGCGGCCTTCGGCGAGGCCGCGCCGGTCGCCGCGTGGAAGAGCAAGCCGTCCTGGGGGCTCGTCTCCGCCGCCGACCGGACCATCAACCCCGAGGTCGAACGGTTCGGCTACCAGCGTGCCGGGATGACCACCGTCGAGGTCGACTCCTCGCATCTGGTCATGCTCGCCCACCCCGAGCAGGTCGCCGACCTGATCCGTGCCGCCGTCCGCTCAGTCACCAACTGACCGGGAGAACCATGAGCAGCCAACCGCGCCTCCACCGGCACAGCCCCGAGATCCAGACGTTCGGCACCGTCACGCAGCTGCCGATCGCCCTGTCCCACGACGCCCGGCAGTACTCCTGCCAGCGGCTCAACCGCATCCTCGCGGACACCCAGTTCCTGTACGCGCTGTACAAGAAGCACCACTGGGGCGTGCACGGCCCGACCTTCTACCAACTGCACCTGCTCCTCGACAAGCACGCCCAGGAGCAGCTGGCCCTGGTCGACGTGCTCGCCGAACGGGTGCAGAGCCTGGGCGGCGTCGCGGTGGGCGATCCCCGCCACGCCGCCGAGATCACCGGCGTACCGCGTCCGCCGGCTGGGGTCGAGGACGTGCCGGCGATGCTCTCGCGCCTCCTCGAAGCCCACGAGACCATCCTCGCCGAGGCCCGCGACGCGGCCACCCGCACCGTGCAGCTCGGCGACGACGGCACCCAGGACCTCCTGGTCTCCCAGGTCATCCGCACCGGTGAGGCTCAGGTCTGGTTCCTCGCCGAGCACCTCGTGGTCACTCCCCAGACCGTGGCGTGACCAGCTGGCGGGGCCCGTCCGATGACGGGCCCCGCCCACCGCGCCCGTCCGTCCCGTCAAGCCGCTGCGCAACTGGCTCCGCCAGCAGACCTTCTCCCTCGTGCCCCGCGGCGCCGAGTCCGAACTCGTCGACCGGGACGCCGAACTGACCCGCATGGCCAGTGACCGTCGAGGTCACCCAGCCTCACCCAGTCCCGTCAGGAGGAACACCGATGCGTTCACGCTTCACCGTGCGGCTGCGGATCGCGGCGATCGCCGCCGCGTTGCTCGCCGTCAGCTCGGCCCCGACCGGTCCGGCCGCACTAGCGGCACCCGCCGCCGAAACAGGTATCGCGGTCGGCGCCCAGTACGACACCACCCACGTGTACGTGACGCCCGGCTCCATGGACGCCTTCGTCACCAGCTGGGAGGCCACGTTCGGCGGCAGCCACACCCAGAAGGCGCTGGTCACCGTCACACCCACCCCGAGCCGGACCTACTCCGAGCTGGTCCTCTCACCGGTCGGCACCCTCTCCGTCTTCGACTACCAGACGCCCGCGCCCTACCCGTTCGGGGCGGAGCGCACCGGCTGGCTGGTCCAGAACCTCGACCGGGGCGTCCGCAGGGCCGAGGACGCCGGCGCCGCTGTCGTCGTGGCCCCGTTCGCCGACCCGATCGGACGGGACGCCATCGTCCAGTTCCCCGGCGGCATCGACGCGCAGCTGTACTGGCACACCACGGCGCCCTCCTACCGACCGCTGGACTCGGTGCCGGAAAACCGCGTGTACGTCCCGGTCGGCTCCCTGCACGCCTTCCTGCACAGCTATCTGCGGTTCACCGGCGGGCGGGTGGTCTCCGACGACTCCCGCGCGCCGGGGCAGGAGCTGGGCATGCCCGGCACCACCTACCACCGGATCGGGATCACCAGCCCGTTCGGGGACACCGTCGTGCTGGCCACGGACGGGCACCTGCCCTACCCCTTCGGCCGGGAACTGACCGGATACCAGGTCGACGACCTGACCACGACGCTGGCCCGCGCCACGGCAGCCGGAGCCCAGGTGCTGTGGGGACCGCAGGCGACGGCCGACCGTGACTCCGCCCTGGTGCAGTTTCCCGGCGGCTACGTGGCCGAGATCCACGATCCGCGTCCGCAGCGCTGACCGACGCCGGCGTCACGTGTCGCCTGCTGAGCCGCGGACCGCTGTGCGCGGGCCGCGGCTCAGCCCCATTCCCGCACCCGTCGCCACCACCTGAAAATGGGCTCTTCTGCTCCATCTGTGGGTCGCTGAGGAGCGCCTGACGCAGTACACGCCGTCCCCTGTGCAGATCTTGAGGTGTCGAGACTCAGGATCT
>NZ_JBHVVI010000092.1:0-35722 GCF_042883685.1 Kitasatospora sp. NPDC058190 | reverse complement strand
GCCCCCGCGGCCCCCGCGCAACCCCCCCCCCCGCCCCCTTTCGTGCGGGGCGCCCCCTGGCCCCCCCACCCCCCCCCGGCCGCCCCCCCCCGACTCTCCGGGGAGCAGCGGCCGTCGGTCCTGCCGGCGGGCCCTGTGCGCTCGGGCCCTGTGTGCTCAGGCCTTGTGCGAGGACTCCAGGTGGGCGAAGACCACCACGTTGTTCAGGTAGTCCTTCTGCTTCTTGTCGTAGGCGCCGCCGCAGGTGATCAGCCGCAGTTGGGCGTCCGGGGTCTTCCCGTACACCTTCTGGTCCGGGAAGGCGTTCTTGGCGAAGGTCTCCACCGAGTCGACGGAGAACACCGCGACCGTGCCGTCCGCCCGGCTCACCTCGACCTTGTTGCCCGGCCGCAGCAGGTTCAGAAGAAGGAACACCGCCGGGCCCTTGGTGGTGTCGACGTGGCCGGCGACGACCGCGCTGCCGCGCTCGCCAGGGGTGACCCCGTCCCGGTACCAGCCGACCAGGTTCTTGTCGTCCGGCGGCGGGGCGTTGAGCTGGCCGGCCGGGTTGAGGGTGAGTTCGGTGAACGGCGCGTTCACCGCGATCTGCGGGATCCGCAGCCGGGTCGGCTTGGACGGCTTCAGCGCCGCCGCGGCCGGGGCGGCCGCCGGGGCGCCCTTCGAGGCCGCGGTAGCGGACGCCGACGGCGCCGACGGCGCCGGGGCGGCGGGTGCGGCGGGTGCGGCGGCCGCCGGCCGGGCGGCCTGGCCGGCGGCCGAGTCGCCACTCGGCCGGGGGGCCACCGAGTTGTAGATCAGCAGCAGGCCGACCGCTGCCGCTCCCATCGCCGTGCGTAGCAGCCGGGGCATTCCGGAGCCGGGACCGCCCGTCATTCCTGTCCTCCGCTCGAAGTTCCGCTGGAACCACCGGAACCGGCTGGGCCTGTTCCGCAATGACCCGCCGCCCCCGCGCGCCCCACCCCGGCCGGGGGAGGCGCCCAGAGGCGGCGGTGGCAGGATCAGACGGCGGCGGCGCCGGACGTGCGGCGGCCGCGGCGCAGCGCGTAGGCGCCGGCACCGAGGCCGCCGAGCAGCAGCACCGCGCCGGAGGCCAGGCCGCCGCCGGTCAGCGCCATACCGCCACCGCCGGTGTGCACGCCGCCGTGCGGGGACTTGTGGTCCTCGCCCCGGCCTTCGTTGCCGCGGCCTTCGTTACCGTGGCCTTCATTGCCTCGGCCTTCGTTGCCTCGGCCTTCGTTGCCGTGGCCTTCGTTGCCTCGGCCTTCGTTGCCGTGGCCTTCATTGCCTCGGCCTTCGTTACCGTGGCCTTCATTGCCGTGGCCTTCATTGCCTCGGCCTTCGTTACCGTGGCCTTCATTGCCCCGGCCTTCGTTACCGTGGCCTTCGTTACCGCGGCCTTCGTCGCCTCGGCCTTCGGAGCCCCGGTCGGACTTCTCCTGCCAGGTGAGGTTCTTGCCCAGGTCGGAGGAGCCGTCGGCGAAGGCCATGGGGGCGCCGGCGGTGAGGACGGCCGCGACGGCCGCCCCGGCGAGGAGCGTGCGTGCAGAACGCATGAGGTTGATCCTTCCGGCGCGGGGGCCGCGACCGCCGACGGGGTGCCGGGCAGGGGGTTCGCGGGCAATGGCGCCTGATCCACCGTCAACCACCGCGCGGCCGCCTGCCACCGGAGCGTGGCAGCGCCGGTACTGACTGTGCGCCCTTCGGGTGGAGTCCCGGGAAAGTTCACCCGGGTGCCTCGGCGATTCGGGTGAATCGGTGTGGGTGCGGGGTGGTACGTCCTGGGCCCGCCCTCGGCGCACGGCCGGGGGCGGGCCCACAGTGAGAGCAGCGGGGAGCGGGAGGTCAGCGCTCCCAGCGGTAGAACTCGCGCGCCATCGCGTCCTTCGGCTCGCGCCAGGTGGCCGGGTCGTAGGCCTGGACGAAGGCGGTCAGGCGGTCGCTGACGGCCCGGAACTCCGGGTGGCCGATGACCTTGGCGACGGCCGGGCCCGGCGGGCGGTCGGCCTCGATCAGGTGCAGGTAGACGTCGCCGAACTGGAAGAGGCTGCGGCCGGTGACGCCGATCAAGTGCGGCAGTTCGCCGCGGTCGGAGTCGGCGAACACCTCGGCGATGTCCGGGGCCGCCTCGGGCTTCATCCGGGCGACGATCAGGGCGCGGTGGGTTCCGGTCATTGCTCGGCCGCCCGCTTCTCGACCTTCTCGCGGATCAGCTGCATCTGGATCCGGGAGTTCTTGTTGATGTGGTTGACCATGCCCTTGTCGTCGACCGGGGCGGTGGGCTTCATCGCGAAGTCCTGGATCCAGCGCATCCTGGTGCCGGCCGGGACCTCCGCGTACTCCCAGCGGATCTCCATGAACTCGAACGGGCCGGGCTCGACCCGGCGGGCGTCGACCGCGAGCGAGGACTTGTCGGTGGTGCGCTCGGAGACCCAGCTCCACACCATGCCGTTCTCGTCCGGGTGCATGGTGAGCCGGAACCGCACCCGGTCGCCGTCACGCTCCAGCACCTCCACCGAGGCGTACTCGCTGAACAGCTGCGGCCAGTTCTCCAGGTCGTTGGTCATCTCCCAGACCAGGTCGAGCGGGGCGTTGATGACGATCTCGTTGTCGGTGTGTCCGGGCATCTCAGGCACCAGCCTTCGTGACGAGGGAAGTGTTGACCAGGTCCATGAACTCGGCCGGGGTCTTGGCGGACTCGGCGCCGGAGGTGACCTTGAGGCCGTGTCGGTTCTCCAGCTCGCCGACGACGCCGAGCAGTCCGAGCGAGTCGACGCCGAACTCCTCGAACTGCGCGCCCGGCTGCTCCAGGTCGCCGGGGTCGACGGTGACGCCGGCCCGGGCCTGGAGCAGGGCGGCCAGCTCGGGATAGCTGAGGTTGTTGCTCACGTGATTTCCCTTCGGAGGAGTAACGGGGTGGTTCAGGACCGGGAGGCCAGACCCGGTCCGGAGCCGAGGTTCGGGGCCGAGGTTCAGGGCAGCTCCCCGCGCCGGAGCACCAGTGCGGAGTTGGAGCCCATCAGCCCGCGGCTGAGCACCAGCGCGGTGCGCAGCTCGGCCGGGCGGGCGCGGTCGGTCACCAGGGCGAGGTCGTGGCAGACCTCGGTGACGTTGGGGGTGGGCGGCAGCACGCCGTCCTCCATGGCCAGTACGGCGGCGGCCACGTCCAGCATCGGGGCGCCGCAGTAGGCCCGCCCCGTACCGGACTTGGGCGCGGTGACCGGGACGCGCTCGGCGTCCGGGCCGAGCGCGTCGGCCAGCGCGAGGACCTCGGCCCGGTCGGCGGCGGGGACGCCGAGGGCGTCCGCGAAGACCACGTCGATCTCCTCGGGCGCCGTCCGGGCCTCGTCCAGCGCGATCCGGATCGCGGCGGCCAGCCCGTTCCGGGACTGCTCCCAGCGGGAGGCCCCGGTGAAGGTGGCGCCGTGCCCGGCCAGGTGCGCCCGGATGGTGGCGCCGCGCCGCCGGGCCGACTGTTCGTCCTCCAGCAGCAGCATCGCGCCGCCCTCGGCGGGGGCGAAGCCGCAGGCCTGCGCGGTGAACGGCAGGTAGGCCGCATCGGGCTGGTCGGACAGGCTCAGTTCGGGGTAGCCGAGCTGGCAGACCATCGAGTACGGCGCCAGCGGGGCCTCGGCGGCGCCGACCACCACCGCGTCGGTACCGCGCTCGATGGAGCGGGCGGCGTGCGCGAGGGCGTCCAGGCCGCCGGCCTCGTCGCTGGCGACCACCCCGCACGGGCCCTTGTAGCCGCCGCGGATCGAGATCTGGCCGGTGCTGGCCGCGTAGAACCAGGCGATGGACTGGTACGGCCCGACGAACTTCGGTCCCTGGCCCCAGAGTTGCTGGAGCTCGCGCTGGCCGAACTCGCCGCCGCCGGAGCCGGCCGCGGTCACCACGCCGACCGCGAAGGGCTGTTCGCGGTCGGGCCGGAATCCGGCGTCCGCCACCGCCAGGTCGGCGGCGGCCATCGCGTAGTGCGTGAACCGGTCGGTCTGCACGAGGAAGCGACTGTCGATCACCGACCGGGGATCGAACTGCCGCACCTCACCCGCGACTTTGAGCGGTATTTCGGTGCAGCCCTCGCGGGATATCCGGTCGAGGACGCTCACGCCCTGCCTGGTGGCCTTCCAGAAGGCGTCGGCCCCGACACCGTTCGGTGCCACCACACCGAGGCCGGTGACCACGGCCCGGCGGCCCTGCTGACGTGACGTCATGGAATTCACCCCGTTCTGTTGAGCACGACGGCGGACTGGAATCCGCCGAATCCGCTGCCGACCGAGAGGATGTGGCTCAGCGGCAGCTCGCGCGCTGTGCGCGGCACGTAGTCGAGGTCGCACTCCGGGTCCGGAGTCTCGTAGTTGGCGGTCGGCGGCACCACGCCGTGGGCGAGCGCCAGGGTGCAGGCGACCACCTCGATGGCGCCGATCGCGCCGAGCGAGTGCCCGACCATCGACTTGATCGAGCTCATCGGCGTCCCGAAGGCGTGGCTGCCGAGCGAGCGCTTGACCGCGGCGGTCTCATGCCGGTCGTTCTGCTTGGTGCCCGAGCCGTGCGCGTTGACGTAGTCGACGTCGGTGCGGTCGACCCGGGCGTGGTCGAGCGCGTGGTCGATCGCCCGGGACATCTCCAGCCCCTCCTTGGTGAGGCCGGTCATGTGGTACGCGTTGCCGAAGGTGGCGAAGCCGCCGACCTCGCCGTAGATCCGCGCGCCGCGGCGGCGGGCGTGCTCCAGCTCCTCCAGCACCAGGACGGCGCCGCCCTCGCCGAGGACGAAGCCGTCCCGGTGGGCGTCGAAGGGGCGGGAGGCGTGCTCCGGGTCGTCGTTGCGCTCGCTGGTGGCCTTGATGGCGTCGAAGCAGGCGACGGTGATCGGCGAGATCGGGGAGTCGGAGGCGCCGGCCACGCAGATGTCGGCGCGCCCCTCCTCGACCGCCTGGAAGCCGTAGCCGATCGCGTCCAGGCCGGAGGTGCAGCCGGTGGAGACGGTCTGCACCGGGCCGTGCGCGCCGACCCGCTCGGCGACCGTGGAGGCCAGCGTGCTGGGCGCGAAGGCCCGGTGCAGCTGCGGCTCGGCCCGCCGGTGGTCCACGTCCCAGCGCGCGCCGCCGGCGCTGACCATGGCGTAGTCGTGCTCCAGCCGGGTGGTGCCGCCGACGGCGGTGCCGAGCGAGACGGCGACCCGCCACGGGTCCTCGGCGGCCAGGTCCAGTCCGGCGTCGGCGATCGCCTCGTCGGCCGCGACCATCGCGAACTGCACGTAGCGGTCGTCCCGTCGGACCTGCTCGGGGGTCAGCCCGTGGGCCGCCGGGTCGAAGTCGCACTCGGCCGCGATCCGGGACCGGAACCCGGTGGGGTCGAACAGGGTGATGCCCCGGGTGGCGGTGCGGCCGGCCGTCAGGAGGTCCCAGAAGGCGGGGATCCCGATCCCTCCGGGCGCGACCACACCTATTCCCGTGACGGCGACCCGCCGGGTCACGAGGCCACCTTGGCGTGTTCCGGCGGGCCGGAGGCGGCGGTCTCCTCGGTGCTCACGTGGCCGAGGTCGGGGCGCGGGGCGAGCGGGCCGCAGTGGAAGACCATCCGGGCCTCGGTGTCGCCGACGTTGCGGAAGCGGTGGCGCATGTTGATCGGGATCATCAGGCCCTGGTCGGGCTTGAGCGGCCGGGTCTCCCCGTCCAGGTCCACCTCCAGGTCGCCGGAGACGACGAACACGAACTCCTCGGAGTACGGGTGGTAGTGCTCGTTGATCCGCTCCCCGGGCTTGAGGATGGCCAGGCCCATGAAGCCGCTGGTCGCCCCGCAGCTGGGAGGGGTGAGCATGGTGCGCAGCTCGGCGCCGTGGCGGCGGTTCTCCGGAGCCTCGTCGACGTTGATGATCCGCGGGTACTGCGTGGTCATGATGGATCTCCTCCGGGTCAGTCGCTCTGTGAACTGCGGTCGGTGACCGGGCTCATGGTGCGGGCGGCGAGGAACGCGCTCAGTCCCGCGACGGTGCGCAGGTCGCCCGTCAGGCCGAGGTCCAGCAGCCCGGCCAGCTCGGCGGCCTCCTGATCGCCCGCCACGCCCAGCGCGGCCGCCGGCTCGGCCTCGGCCGGCACCCGCAGGTCGACCAGTCGCACCACGGTGTCCTCGCGCTGGAACACGATGGCCGCCGCGACCGGGCCGGTCGGGTCGGCGGTGGCGAGGTTGTCGTGGTCGAAGAGCAGCTCGGCGACGGCCCGGCCCTGGCCCGGGCGGACCGGGTACAGCACGGCGTGCCGGTGCAGCCGCCCGGAGGCGGGGGAGCTGGCGATCGCCTGGTGCCTGGCGGGCAGCGACGCCTTGGCGAAGAAGGCGCGGGCGGCCATCGGGTCGCCCAGCTGGCGGGCCTCCTCCAGGTACGGGTTGAGCTCCGCCTCGACCGCCCGCACCTCGGGCTGCATCGCCACGTGGCGCAGCGCGTCACCCAGGTTGCCGACCACCTCGACCGCCCGGACCACCCGGTTCCCGTGCATGAACAGCGAGGTGCGGCGCAGCCGGGTGTGCTCGTCCACCTCGGCCTTCGGCGAGGCGTAGCCGGCCAGGATGCGGGCCACCTCGGCCTCGCTGCCGGGCTTGACGGTGAAGGTCAGCGCGTGGCGGATCACGCCGTCCGGGCCCGGGTCGGCCTGCGGCGGGCCGACGTGCCCGGCGGGCTCGCTGCGCGGCAGCCCGGGCGGGACCTCCATCGGGGCCCGGGTGCCGGTGGAGCCGGCCGCCGAGGTCTCCCGCAGGACGGTGTAGCGCAGCGAGCGGAAGTTGTCGCTGACGCAGCCGTGCATCGGCTTGACCATCTCCCGGTGGGCCGGGCTCTCCACCCACTCCAGGAAGGTCTCCTGGTCCCTCCACTCGCTGGTGATCAGCCACTGGCGGGGGTCGTTGATCGACTGGCACAGCTGGTCGCTGACATGGCCGGGCACCGCGGCCACCTGGTGGCGCAGCTGTTCGTAGACGTCGAGGAAACGCTGCTGGGCGCCGTCCTGGAGCTCCAGCATCAGCACCACCCTCAACCGGGTGTCGGACTCTTCGTGCTGCTTCGACTGCGGTTCGGACAGAGTTGTCATGATCCACTTTCTGCTCTGGGCCGCACGCTGCGGGCCGTGTCGGCCGCGTCCGGCGGGTGCTCCCGGCCTGGGCGAGGAAGGTGCGGTGGCGGTCGGCCCGGGGCAGTCGGCGCCAGGCCTGAGGTCGATCGTGAGCGGCCGACCGGGTGCGGCGCGAGATTTGCGGGCCATCCGGGCGAAGAGGCGGCACAGCCCCCCTCCGGCGGGGGATGGAAGAGCGGGGCCCCCGGTTGAGCGGGCCCGTCGAGGGCGGCGCCGAGCCCAGTAGCCGGGCCGCGGAATCCCCTTACAGGGTGGAGCAATCGATGAATCCGAAGGTTGACGACCGGGTGCCGGTCCTGGTCGTGGGCGGGTCCCTGGTCGGGCTGTCGGCCTCGCTGTTCCTCGGCCGGTTGGGTGTCAGGCACCTGCTGGTCGAGAAGCACGCCGACACCTCGCATCACCCGCGCGGCCGAGGCAACAACGTCCGCACGATGGAGCTGTACCGGGGGGCCGGGATCGAGCCGGCGATCCGCGAGGCGGCCTCGGTGCTGGCCCCCAACCACGGCATCCTCCAGGCGCCCTCACTGACCGGCGCGGAGCAGGAGTGGCTGTTCCGGGAGATCGACCCGGGCGGGCGGCTGGCCCGGTTCAGTCCCAGCTCGTGGTGCCTGTGCAGCCAGAACGACCTGGAGCCGGTGCTGTTGCGGGCGGCCCGCGAGCTGGGCGGTGACGTGCGGTTCAGCACCGAGCTGGTCTCCTTCGAGCAGGACGCGGGCGGCGTGACCTCGGTGCTGCGCAGCCGGGAGACCGGCGAGGAGCGGGTGGTGCGCTCGGAGTACCTGATCGCGGCGGACGGTCCGCGCAGCCCGGTCCGCGAGAGCCTGGGCATCGGCCGGACCGGCAAGGGCGAGCTGTTCCACAACGTCAGCATCACCTTCCGCGCCAAGCGGCTGGCCGAGGTGGTCGGCGACCGGCACTTCATCGCCTGCTACCTGACCAATCCGGAGGCGGACGGCGCGCTGCTGCCGGTGGACAACCGGACGGAGTGGGTCTTCCACGCGCCCTGGCACCCGGAGCACGGCGAGCCGCTGGAGGCCTTCACCGACGAGCGCTGCGAGCGACACATCCGCACCGCCGTCGGCCTGCCGGAACTGGACGTCGAGGTGACCGGCAAGGCGCCCTGGCACGCCGCCGAACGGGTGGCCGAGCGGTACGGCGCCGGGCGGGTCTTCCTCGCCGGGGACTCGGCCCACGAGATGTCCCCGACCGGTGCCTTCGGCTCCAACACCGGCATCCAGGACGCCCACAACCTGGCCTGGAAGCTCGCCGCCGTCCTGTGCGGCTGGGCCGGGCCCGGTCTGTTGGAGACGTACGGACAGGAGCGCCTCCCGGTCGCCCGGGTGACCAGCGAGCGCGCCTCGGCCCGTTCCGCCGAGCACAGCCACCCCGGCTACGCGGTGGTCCCGGGCGTCGGCCGCCAGGCCGGGGTGCTGGCGGTGGCGCTCGGCTACCGCTACCCGCAGGGCGCGGTGCTCGGCACCGACCCGTCCGGCGCGGTCGTCCCGGAGACGTTCGAGTCGGCCGGCGAGCCGGGCAGCCGCGCCCCGCACCAGTGGCTGCTGCGCGCGGGCGTGCGGCTGTCCACGCTGGACCTGTACGAGCAGGCGATGGTGCTGCTCACCGGCCCCGGGGGCGCGGCCTGGCAGCAGGGCGCCCGGCGGGCGGCCGACGGGCTGGCCGTCCCGCTGGACGGCTACCGGATCGGCGACGGTGCCGAGGACGACCTGGCCCCGGAGCCGGGCGCGGACTTCGCCGCCCTGCACGGCATCGGCCCGGACGGCGCGCTGCTGGTGCGCCCGGACGGCTTCGTGGCCTGGCGCTCGCCCGGCCCGGTCGACGACCCGGAGGCCGAGGTCGCGGCGGCGCTGCGGGCGGTGCTGAGCCTCTAGCGGTGTCGGAGCCGTGGCGGAGAACGCGGCAGGGCCCGCCGGACGCACGTCCGGCGGGCCCTGCCACGGGTTCGGCGGGGGTCAGTGGCCGCCCGCGTCGACCACCTCGACGTCGGCGACCTCGCGCTCGATCTCCTCGGCGGGCAGCGCCACCCGGATCGCCCAGAAGTAGATGACCAGCGAGAACACCGAGACGAGCGCCATGTCGTACCACATCGGGATCCGGCCGGTGCCGTCCCCGAAGCCGCCCTGCCAGGAGATCAGGCCGAGGCCCAGCAGGTAGACCGGCAGCCACTGGGCGGCCTTCCAGTTGAGCCGCGGCGCGTTCGGCAGGCCCTTCTTGATCGCGTACGCCGCGTAGCTGCCCAGCAGGAGGTAGCCGAGCACGATGGCGATGCCCAGGCGGGACAGGGTCTGCCAGCCGGCCCAGTAGATGATCAGGCTGGAGACCACGAAGGCGGTCGGGGAGATCACGCCGCCCAGCGGCAGCCGGTAGGAGCGCTCACGCTCGGGCAGCCGGCGGCGCAGGGCGCCGAAGGCCAGCGGGGCGCCGGCGTACATCAGCACGCTGGCGGAGGTGATGAAGCCGACCAGCTCCTGCCAGCTGGGGAAGGGCAGGAAGCAGATCACGCCGGTCACGAAGGAGATGATCAGGCCGAACCACGGCACGCCGTTCTTGTCCAGCTGCTCGAACTTCTGCGGGGCGTAGCCGTTGCGGCTCAGGCCGTAGGAGATCCGCGAGGTGGAGGTGGTGTAGATCAGGCCGGTGCCGCCGGGGGAGATCACCGCGTCGACCTTCAGCACGTAGGACAGCCAGCCGAGGCCGACCAGGGTGGCCAGACCGGCGAAGGGGCCGTCGATGCCGGGGAAGTCGAGCTTCGCCCAGCCGTTGGCGAAGGCGCTGACCGGCAGCGCGCCGATGAAGACGACCTGCAGCAGGGTGTAGATCAGGGTGCCGATGGCGACCGAGCCGATCACCGCGCGCGGGATGTCGCGCTTGGGGTTGCGGCTCTCACCGGCGATCTGGATGGCCTGCTCGAAGCCCAGCAGCGCGAAGATGATGCCGCTGGTGCTGATCGCGGCCAGCACGCCCTTGGCGCCGAACGGGGCGAAGCCGTGCGAGGTGAAGTTGGAGCCGTGGAAGCTGGTGATCGCCAGCAGGAAGATCGTGAACAGAGGAACGAAGATCTTCAGCCAGGTCGCGATGCTGTTGGTCCGGGCGAGGACCTTCACGCCGAGGAAATTGACCGCGACGAATACCGCCATCAGCGCGGTCGCGACGACGAACCCGCTGGTGGTCAGGGTCTTGTCGGCGTTCAGCAGCCCGCTGGCCCAGGGCGTGTCCTTGGCGTAGTTGATCATGGCCTCGACCTCGATCGGCGCCACGGTGGCCGCCTGGAGCCAGGAGAACCAGCCGAAGGACATGCCGGCCAGGCCGCCGAAGGCGTAGTGCGGGTAGCGCGCGGTGCCGCCCGAGACCGGGAAGAGCCCGCCGAGCTCGGCGTGGACGAGGGCGAGCAGCACGATCGCTACGGCGCCGATGCCCCACGAGATGATGGCCGCGGGGCCGGCGGCGGTGACGGCGCTCTTGGCGCCGAAGAGCCAGCCGGAGCCGATGATCGAGCCGACCGAGGCCCACATGAGGCCGACGAGGCCGACGTGCCGCTTGAGCGACCGGTGGGCGGTCCCGCTGGTGCCGGTGTTCTGGCCGGGCGGCGAGATCTGGTTGAGGGAAGCCATGTGCGATCTCTCTGTGTGTGGGGGCTCCGAGGTGGGCGGAGCGCGGAGAGTTGCCACACCGTAGGGCTATTCATAGACCTCTGCACAGACCTCATTGCTGAATGTTTACTTTCTTTGCCGGATATCCGTGCTGGTAGGGGGCGGTGCAGCTTCCGGCGGATTACGTGACTCGCGAGTAGGTCCAGGATTTGAGCCGGAATTGAGCATCGGCTGGCGAGCGTGCATTATTGGCGGCCAGTCGTTTCATGGGAATGGTGATCGCCGCATAGTGATGCGGTTGGCCCGGTCGATGGCCGGTCGATGGCCGGTCGACGGCGTCGCCGGCGGGCGGGATCGGCCTGTCGGGCGGGGCGGGCGGAGCGGCGTCGAGTCGGAGGTCCCGCTCGGTGAACCGGCTCGGCCCGGTGTGGTGCGACGACTGTCGTGCAGCTGGGGGCGTCGGCCAACGCGCAGGGGTGCCGGGGCGCGCCGCGTACGGACGCGCGGGAAGTGGATCCCGCGTGACGCGACGTCAATGTCGGCGCCATGCAGAAGTCCCGCGCTCCGATCGATCGGAGCGCGGGACCTCTGCACTGCCTTCACCAGACGGGTCGTGTGCGCAGCGAATTCGGACCTTCGGCGGCGGCCAGTGGCAGTCGAGGACCGCCTGGATCCGCCGGACGTCGGGGATTGGCTGCGCGTCGCTTTCGAAGCTGGACCACCGGGTGGCCGCTATGCGCCAACCCGGCAGACATCACCCGCGTGCAGGACGCGTAAACCTGTAGGACAATAGCCATGTTGGTGCCCCGGCCCGATTTCGGCGGGCCGGGGCTCCACTTCATGCCGTTGGCTCAGGTCCGGACGTCCCGGTCGAGCTCAGTTCCGGTATCTCCGGTCGGGCTCAGTCGCGGTAGCCACCCTCGCCACGCTCCTCGCCGCCGCGACCACCCTCGTGGCGGCCCTCGCCACCGTGGAAGCGGTGGGCGACCCGGAAGCTGCCCACGACGCCGTCGTCAACCTCGATGCCCTCGTGCACGCGCTTCGGGTGAACGCCGTCGCTGGAGCTGTGCGGCCCGACGGTGGCGATGGGGGCGCCGTTGTCGCAGACCGCACCGCTGAAGACCTCGACGTCCCTCCAGCTGTCGTTGCGGATGTTCAGCGACTTGGCACCCAGGCCGCTGACCACGGTGATGCAGCCGAAGTCGTCCGCGGAGTACGTCCGCTCGTTGACGTGGATCACGCCCCGCTCGCGGTGCTCGCGGTGCCCGCGGTGCTCGCGGCGCTCCTCGCGGCCCTCGTTGCCCTTGCCCTCGTTGCCCTTCGAGCCGCCGTCGAGCGGCGCCTGGGCGAGAGAGGCGGGGGCGACAGCCGCCGGAGCGGCCTCGGGGGCCACCTTCTGGACGACCGGCGCCGCCTTCGCGGCCGGCTCGGATGCAGCCGACGCGTAGGTGATGCCGGTGACGGCCACGCCTGCCGTTGCCGCGAGGACAATGGCGGTGGTCATCTTGTTCATGGAACTTCTCCTGTCTCGACTGGATCGGCTTGGTGCCGACAGATATGAACGTACTGGCCGATTGAAGGACTGTCATATCAACCCGTGCCGAATGGTTGATGAGGGGGGCCAAATGGGGGACCTGGGGCGCTCTGACCCTGTTTTCGGGGGTCGGCATGGTCGGCTATCAGATTTCTCAAAACGCCTTATTTGAGGGGGAGTTGACGGCGCGGATTGGGTCTTTCGGGTGGCCACTGACTCCTGCTCACCCTTTTGGCGCTCTCCGGGGTGCAGGCGGCGTCGGACCGGAATGACGGGGTGCCAAATTGACGGCCTTGCGGCCCGCCCCGAGGGCTCCTGATCCGGGTCGTACGGCCGTGGCGCGACTGTCGGGATTCGCGTCGGCGAGGGGGGGATCTCTCGGCTTCTCCGCGATCCGTCGCATGAGAACTCTGATGATCTTTTTCCTCGCGCCCGTCATGAAAAAAGTCCCGCCCTCCGAGTGGTCGGAGGGCGGGACCTTTTCGCTCGGTCTTCGTCACATGCGGTGTGGGTCGGGCGAGTTCAGGCCATCAGTGATGGGCAGCGGGAGCTGGGCGCCGCCTGGATCCGCCGGGCGTCGGCGATCGGCCGAGGCGGCTGGTCGACCGTCAGGCGGGTCCCGGGTGATCGTCAGGGCTGTCGCCGGCGTCGGGGTCGGCGCCCGACGCGGGGTGGCCGCTGGGGGTGGGTGGTGCCGTCCGGACCGGTGGCGTCCACCGGCGCCGGGTGCCGCTGACCGGGACGGCGCCCGCGACGTGGCGCGGGCGGCCTCCGCGGGGCGGGGGCGGCCGAGGAAGCCACCACAGCCGCGGCCGGGTGGCGAGCGCTGTCGAGTGCTTCGTGCCCGCCACCCTGGGGGCCGATCATCCGTCGACTCGTGAACGGCGTGACGGTGCTGCTACCGCACGAGGTCCGACGGATCCGTGTTGGCGCCGCACAGGAGGACGGCGATGCGCTCGCCGTCCACCTGGTCCAGTGCCGCCAGGGCGGTGGAGGCGGCGTGCTCGACGGCGATCCGGCGCTCGTCCCACAGCTGCCGCCGGGCCCGCACGATGGCGTCGTCGGACACCAGTACCGAGCGGACGCTCTCGTGCCCGGCCGCGTGCACGGCGAGGGCGGTGGCCCGGCGGGCGCCGAGCGCGTCCTGAGCCACCGACGCGACCGGGACGTCCACCGGGCGGCCCGCCGCCAGTGCCGCGTGGAGGGCCCGACTGCCCTCCGGCTCCACCGCCACCACGCGGACACCGTGCTCGCGGGCCGCGACCGCGACCCCGGCGAACAGCCCGCCGCCGCCCACCGACACCACCACCGTGTCCAGCCCGGGCACCCGGGCGCGGATCTCCTCCAGGACCGTCCCCGCCCCGGCCGCGATCAGCGGGTGGTCGTACGCGTGCGAAGCCAGCGCCCCGCTGTCCGCCGCGAACTCCTCGCAGGCCGCCAGCGCCTCCGCGTACTCCCGGCCGACCAGCCGCACCTCGGCACCGTACGAGCGCAGCCGCGCCAGCTTCACCGGTGAGGCCGTCTCCGGCAGGAACACCGTTGCCCGGACGCCGAGTTCGCGTGCCGCCCAGGCGCAGGCCAGCCCGGCGTTGCCGCCCGAGGCGATGGTGACCCCGGCCGACGGGAGGGCGCCCGCCTCGGCGTGGGCGAGCAGGAAGTTCTGCGCGCCGCGGGCCTTGAAGCTGCCGGTGTGCTGCAGGAACTCCAGTGCCAGCCAGGTCCGTCCGCCGTCGTCACCCGGCGCCACCGCGACCGGCCGCACCCGCCCGGCGATCCGCTGCCCAGCAGCCTTGACCTCGTCGTGCGTCAGCTGGTTCATCGCGCGTGCTCCTTCGCCCGGGGGTGCTCCCGCTCGACCGTAGTCGGCGCGGGCGGGCCGGAAAAGATCGCCGACGGGCGGCGTAGGCTGGCCCTCGTGCGTTTCGTGATCCTCCCGCCGCCGGTCCGCTAGCGGGCGGCGTACTTCACCCGACCCGGCCGAGCGGGAGTGCCCGCCGTCGCCGGGGCGATGGCTGCCGCCCGCCGACCCCGCGGACCCGAACCGGCGATCCATCGTGGAGTACCGACGCATGACCTCCTACGCCGCCGTGCCGTTCCGGCACGGCCTGTTGTCCATTTCCGCCGCCGCCGTCGCCTGGGGCGTGGGCGGAGCCGTGGCCGCGCTGCTGCTGCGCACCAGCGGGCTCGGCCCCGTGGCCGTCACCTGCTGGCGCTTCGGCGTCGCGGCGCTCTGTCTGGCGCTGCTGCCCTCCGGCAGGACGAGCGGCGGCCGCCGGGGCGCCGCCGTGCTGACCGGGATCGGGCTGGCCGTCAGCCAGTGCGCCTACTTCGGTTCCGTGCAGTACGCGGGCCTGGGGCTGGGCACCCTGATCACCATCGGCGCCGGGCCGGTGCTCACCAGCCTCGGCGCCCACGTGCTGCTCGGCGAACGCCTCACCCGACGGGCGGTGGCCGCCGTGGTCCTGGCCCTCGGCGGGCTCGTGCTGCTGGTCGCCGCTCCGGCCGCCGGGCCGCGCCCGGCGCTGGGCGTCGCCCTGGCGCTGCTCGCCGGCGCCGGCCAGAGCGGGCTGACCCTGTGGGCGCGCGGCGGTGGTACGGCGAAAGCCAGCACCGGCGCCTTCACCACCGGGCTGCTCTGCCTGGTGCCGTTCGCGGCCGTCCAGGGCGTGCTGCCGACAGCCGGGGACCCGGCGCTGACCGGGGGAGCGCTGCTCTTCCTCGGGACGGTGCCGACCCTGCTCGCCTACCGGTGGTACTTCACCGGACTCACCGCCGTACCGGGGACCACGGCCGCGGTACTGGTGCTGCTGGAGCCGGCGACGGCGGCGGTGATCGGGGTGCTGCTCCTCGGCGAGCCGCTCACCGCGGGCCTGGTGGCCGGCTCGGCGCTGCTGCTGGCCGCGATCGCGGCGCTGGCCCGGTCGTAGCGACCGAGGACGGCGGTGGGCACCCGACAGGGCGAATCGTGCTCGCCGGGCGCACGCCGTCGTGCTCTCGTGGGCCGCATGAACCTCTCACTCCTGGCCCGGGTGGCCGTCACGACCACCACCGCCGTCCTCGTCGCCGCCGGCTCCACCGCGCCCGCCGCCTTCGCGTCGGCGAGCGGCAGGCGCGATGTCACCGCCGAGCAGTGCCGGGGTGCGGGAGGACGCGTCGAGGGCAGCGGCTACTGCGTCGACGCCGTCGGTGAGGACGCCTGGGGCGAGCCGATCGACGGGCAGGCGGTCAACCCGAACCCGCGCCCGGGCGAGGAGGGCTGAGGGCCTGTCCGTCTTGAGGGCGGCGGGCTCTCCCGAGACCGCCGTTCACGGCACCGGCCGCAGGGTCACCGGCTGCGGGGTCAGCGCCCGCAGCACCAGGTCGATCCGGACCCTGGCGGCGCCCGCCCGGTGGAGCGCGGTGGCGACCGCCCGTAACTCCTCCGGGCCGGTGCAGGCCAGGCGGAGCTCCAGGTCGGCGTCCCCGGCGAGGGCCAGGCCGCTCTGGACCGCCGGGAACTCCGCGGCCAGCCGGTCGAAGTCGAGCGGGGTCGGCCCGTAGTTGACCCGGGCGATCGCGTGCAGGGCGCGGGCCTGCTCGGGCCGGCCCGGCACGGGTTCGAGTCCGGCCGGGACCAGCTGGAGCGGGGCCGTCACCGGTGCTGGAGCTGGGCGGTCGGGGCCGGGGCGGGCGTCGGAGCCGGGACGGATACGGGCGGGGCGACCAGCCGTGGGTCCAGGACCAGGGTGTCGACCCCGAGCGGGGCGGTGAGGTCGCGCAGGGCGGGTTCGCCGATCTCGATGTGGGCCTGGTCCGGTCCCAGGAGGGCGGTGAGGGACTCGGGGCTGGAGAACCCGACCGCGCAGCGGCGGCCGTCGCGCAGACGGAACAGGCGGAGGGCGGTGGGGCTTCCGGTGCCGGTGATGGTGGCGGTGACCGGAACGTGCCAGACGACGCGGGCCATGCGAACGCTCCCGAGTGGGGTGGTGGTGCCTGCCGGGACTACTTCCTCGACGCTAGGCCGGGCCGGGTGCGGCGTCGCCGGTCCTGACGCAGCGTTGACCGAATGGGGTGGTGCGTTGACGCACTCCTGACACCCGACTCACCCGATTGGACGACACCACTTCCGCGCTCGCCCGAACGCTGCCCGACCACGACCCGAACAGTGTCCGACCGACACCTGATCCGGACGGCCCGGGAGCGCTCCGCTTGCCTCCCGTCCCGCCCCGGACCACGGTGGAGTCGGGCGCCGTCGCGGCCGTCGTCGCGGCCGCCGGAGCGCCGCCGGAGTGCCCCCGGAGCCGACCGGCGCGCACTCCGGGGCGGGGGGAGGTGGAGCGAGGGGCCCGGGACGAGATATCTTGACGTCAAGACGTTGGAGACGTGAAGCGGAGTACCGATGACTGACTCGACCATCATCTATACGCACACCGACGAGGCTCCGGCCCTGGCGACCTACTCGTTCCTGCCGGTTGTCCAGGCGTACGCCTCGACGGCGGGTGTGCGGGTGGAGACCCGTGACATCTCCCTGGCCGGGCGCATCATCGCCACCTTCCCGGAGCGTCTGACCGAGGCCCAGCGGATCGGCGACGCCCTGGCCGAGCTCGGTGAGCTCGCCAAGACCCCGGGCGCCAACATCATCAAGCTGCCGAACATCTCGGCCTCCGTGCCGCAGCTGAAGGCCGCCATCGCCGAGCTGCAGGCCCAGGGCTACGCCCTGCCGGACTACCCGGACGACCCGCAGACCGACGAGGACAAGGACGTCCGCGCCCGCTACGACAAGGTCAAGGGCAGCGCCGTCAACCCGGTCCTGCGCGAGGGCAACTCCGACCGCCGCGCCCCGCTGTCGGTCAAGAACTACGCCAAGACCCACCCGCACCGCATGGGCGCCTGGACCGCCGAGTCCAAGACCAATGTCGCCACCATGGGCGAGAACGACTTCGCGAGCACCGAGAAGTCCGCCGTGATCGCCGCCGACGGCGCCCTGCGCATCGAGCTGCTCGGCCAGGACGGCACCACCACCGTGCTGCGCGAGAAGGTCCCGGTGCTGGCCGGCGAGGTCGTCGACGCCTCCGTGATGCGCGCCGCCGCCCTGAACGAGTTCCTGGCCGCCCAGGTCGCCCGCGCCAAGGCCGAGGGCGTGCTGTTCTCGGTGCACCTCAAGGCCACCATGATGAAGGTCTCCGACCCGATCATCTTCGGCCACGTGGTCCGCGCCTTCTTCCCGAAGACCTTCGCCGCCTACGGCGAGGCGCTGGTCGCCGCCGGTCTGAACCCGAACAACGGCCTCGGCGGCATCCTGGCCGGCCTGGACAAGCTGGCGAACGGCGCGGAGATCAAGGCCTCCTTCGAGGCCGAGCTGGCCGACGGCCCGGCGCTGGCCATGGTCGACTCGGACAAGGGCATCACCAACCTGCACGTGCCGAGCGACGTCATCGTCGACGCCTCGATGCCGGCCATGATCCGCACCTCCGGCCACATGTGGGGCCCGGACGGCCAGGAGGCCGACACCCTCGCCGTGCTGCCGGACCACAGCTACGCCGGCGTGTACCAGGCCGTCATCGACGACTGCCGCGCCAACGGCGCCCTGGACCCGGCCACCATCGGCTCGGTCCCGAACGTCGGCCTGATGGCCCAGGCGGCCGAGGAGTACGGCTCCCACGACAAGACCTTCGAGATCGCGGCCGCCGGCACCGTCCGCCTGGTCGACGCCGAGGGCAACGTGGTGCTGGAGCAGGCCGTCCAGCCGGGCGACATCTTCCGCGCCTGCCAGACCAAGGACGCGCCGATCCAGGACTGGGTCAAGCTGGCCGTCACCCGCGCCCGCGCCACCGGCGACCCGGCGGTGTTCTGGCTGGACGGGAACCGCGCCCACGACGCCGTGCTGATCGAGAAGGTCAAGACCTACCTGCCGGAGCACGACACCAACGGCCTGCAGATCGAGATCAAGTCCCCGGTCGAGGCCACCAAGTTCTCGCTGGAGCGCATCCGCCGCGGCGAGAACACCATCTCGGTGACCGGCAACGTGCTGCGTGACTACCTGACCGACCTGTTCCCGATCCTGGAGCTGGGCACCAGCGCCAAGATGCTGTCGGTCGTCCCGCTGATGGCGGGCGGCGGCCTGTTCGAGACCGGCGCCGGCGGCTCCGCCCCGAAGCACGTCCAGCAGCTGGTCAAGGAGAACTACCTGCGCTGGGACAGCCTGGGCGAGTTCTTCGCGCTGGCCGCCAGCTTCGAGCACCTGGCCACCAGCACCGGCAACGCCCACGCCCAGGTGCTGGCCGACACCCTGGACCGCGCCACCGGCACCTTCCTCAACGAGGACAAGTCGCCGAGCCGCCGCCTCGGTGGCATCGACAACCGCGGCAGCCACTTCTACCTGGCCATGTACTGGGCCCAGGAGCTGGCCAAGCAGACCGCCGACGCCGAGCTGGCCAAGGCCTTCGACGGTCTGGCCAAGGTGCTGACCGAGCAGGAGCAGGCCATCGTGGACGAGCTGATCGCCGTCCAGGGCTCGGCCGTGGACCTCGGGGGCTACTACCAGCCGGACCCGGCCAAGGCCGCCGCCGTGATGCGCCCGTCCAAGACCTTCAACGAGGCGCTCGCCAACCTCGGCTGACACCAGTCGAGTTGAGCTGACGGAGGCCCCGGGTCCGGTTCGGACCCGGGGCCTCCGGCGTGCTCAGGCGGCGGCCTTCGGGCGATGGCCGATCAGGCCGTCCCGGTGGAGCAGCTCCAGGTGCGCGCCCCAGGACGGCACGGTGACGAGCAGGCAGACGAGGGCGAGCAGGAGGCACAGGCCGATCCTGATCGGGTGGTGCTCGGCCACATCGCCGGTCGTGCCGTCCGCCCACACCTGCTCGTGGTAGCCGTCCGGGTGGTTGCCGTTCGGGGAGCGGCGGACCTGCTCCCAGTCCTGCCCGGCCGCCGTCCAGCGGTAGGTGCAGCTGTAGAGGTCATTCGAGCCGACCGTGCCCCGGTCCGTGTCCACCGGCTGCGAGCCGGAGACGTAGCAGCCGCTCAGCGTGGCCGTCACCGCTTGGCCGGTGCGCCCCCACTCCCGGATGTCGCTGGTCGCGGACGCCGCCGCCCCGACGCCGACCAGCGGCGGCAGGAACATGAACACGACGAAGACCAGGACGGCTTCGAGCCAGACGTCCTGTCGCCGGAACGGCACGGCGGCCGCGAGGCCGACCAGCACGGCTGCCCCCACGGCCCACCCGTAAGCGGGCTGCAACCCCTGGTCGTCGGCCAGCCACTGCCAGACGGCCAGCCCGCCCACCACCGAGGCGACCAGGGCCGCCACCAGGGCCACCAGCACGCAGGCCCGCTGCAGTGTGCTCCACTCGCCCCGGGTCCGGTCCGTCGTCCCGTACGTCACAGAGCCCCCCTCCGCGCTCGGTTCCGTTCTCATGCTGACGCAGCGGCGCGGACTGATCCAGAGGCCCGTGCGCGGCCGCGGGATCAGGCCAGCCCGAGCACCACCCCGGTGCCGGTCAGCAGCAGGAGCGCCGCGCCGTTGGCGCGCGGCAGCGCGAGCGCCGTGCCGACCGCCTCGCGCAGCAGCTGGTACGGGCCGTGCGCGAGCGGCCCGTCCGCGCCGAGCACCTGGCCGGGGGCGCCGGCCCGGCGGGCGGCCAGGGCGGAGCGGACGGTGTGGAAACCGCTGGTGACGACGGTGCAGCGGTAGTCGGGGCGCTCGGCGGCCATCAGGGCGGCGCTGAAGCGCAGGTTCTCGGCGGTGTTCACGGCCCGCTCCTCGCGCCTGATCCGCTCGGCCGGCACGCCCCGGGCGATCAGGTAGCGGGCCATCGCGGCGGCCTCGGTGCACTCCTCGTGCGGGCCCTTGCCGCCGGTCACCAGCAGCAGCGGCGCGTACCCGGCGGCCTCCTCGGCGGCGAAACGTTCCAGCGCGGCGTCCAGCCGGGCTGCCAGGGTCGGCGCGGGCTCGCAGCCGTCCAGCGCGGCGCCCAGGACCACCAGGTAGTCGGAGCCGGCGGGCACCGGCCGGCGGCGCTGGTGCAGCGCGCAGCCGAGGAAGCCGAGCAGCCAGAGCAGGACGTACCCGCCGAGCAGCACGGGCAGCAGGAACAGGGCGCGCATACCCGTCGAACGCACCCGGCGGGGACACCGTTCCGCAACGCCACGGAGCCCGCGTTCTCAGAGGAACGCGGGCTCCGGGCGGTTCGGTCGGGCGGGCTCAGCCGGCGTCGGCCGCCGGGGTGGCGGGGGTGACGGGAGCCGCGGGTGCGGCGGCGGTGCCGGCCGCCCCCGGGCGCTGGCCGCGCTTGTTCAGCGAGGCCAGGTAGGCGTTGTACGCCTCCAGCTCGGCGTCGCCGCTGCGCTCCTCGGCGCGGTCGCGGCGACGGGCCTGCCGCTGTTCGGAGCCCATCCACTGGTAGACCAGGGCGATCAGCACGATCGCGGTCGGGATCTCGCCGAAGGCCCAGGTGATGCCGCCGGCCAGCTTCTGGTCCTCCAACAGGTCCGTCCCGGGTGGTGCGCTCTGGACGGTGAAGGTGGAGACCAGAGGGTGGCTGGCCATCATCACCGCCACGCCGAAGAAGGCGTGGAAGGGCATCCCCATGAACAGCTCGATGATCCTCATCACATGGCCGGGGCGGTGCGGGCCCGGGTCCACGCCCATGATCGGCCAGAAGAAGGTCAGACCGGTCATGAGGAAGTGCACCATCATGAAGATGTGCCCGAGGCGGTACTGCATCAGGAAGTCGAACAGCGGGGTGAAGTAGACCCCGTACAGGCTCGCGATGAACATCGGGATGGTGAACGCCGGGTGCGAGATCACCCGGACGTAGCGGCTGTGCAGCAGCGCCACCAGCAGCTCGCGCGGCCCGCGCGGGCGGCCCTTGCCCGCCGGGCGCAGCGCGCGCAGCGAGAGGGTGATCGGGGCGCCGAGCAGCAGCAGGATCGGCGTCAGCATCGACAGCACCATGTGCTGGATCATGTGCGCGCTGAACAGCACCATGCCGTAGTCGTTCAGCCCCGAGCAGGTCACCAGCAGCATGCTGGCGACACCGGCCACCCAGCCGACCACCCGGCCGATCGGCCAGCGGTCGCCGCGCCGGTACAGCCGGACCACGCCGAACAGGTACAGCCCGAGCATGACCAGGCCGCCGAGCAGGAACACCCAGTCCGGGGACCAGGTCCACACATGGGAGAGGGTGAACGGGCCTAGTCGGGTCATCCCGCCGTGGTGGTGCATTCCTGACATTCCGTCGCCCATCGGCGGGTCCTGCTTTCCGTCCTCGTGGTCCCTGGTGCGGGTCCGGTTCGCCCGTTTTGCTTG
The DNA here is from genome assembly GCF_042883685.1 of Kitasatospora sp. NPDC058190. Lineage (NCBI taxonomy): Bacteria > Bacillati > Actinomycetota > Actinomycetes > Kitasatosporales > Streptomycetaceae > Kitasatospora > Kitasatospora sp. NPDC058190. Next base: position 14,173 of record NZ_JBHVVI010000092.1, on the reverse strand, counting down.
GCATACAGCCTAGGTGGGCCTTACCTCGGCCATTCCGCCGCCCCCTCCGTACGGGTGGTCCCCGGCGGGGCGGGCGCTGGTTAGACTGACCGACCGGTCGGCAGGGAGGAGCCAGCCATGGCGGTGTCGCAGCGGCCCGCGGAAGCGACCACGGTCGCGCTCACCGGGGCGACCGGCTTCATCGGCTCGGCCGTCCTGGCGGCCCTGACGGCGCGCGGCGTCCGGGTGCGGGCGCTGGTCCGCCGGGAGCCTCCCGCCCCCGGGGACGGCATCGACCGGATCCGAGGGGCCCGCCCCGGAGAGGTCGACTGGATCCGCGGGGACCTCGCCGACCGGGCGGCGCTGGCAGGGCTCTGCGAGGGTGCCGGGGTGCTGCTCCACCTGGCCTCCCTGGTCGGCGGCGGCGCCGAGGACTGCGAGGCCGTCAACGACCGGGGCACCGCGGCGGTGATGGCGGCGGCCGGCCGGGCCGGGGTGGGCCGGATCGTGCACCTGTCGACCACGGCGGTGTACGGCGAGGGCCCGCACAGCGGCATCGACGTGGACGGGGTGCCGCCCGCGCCGTTCTCCGAGGCCAGCCGCACCAGGCTGATCGGTGAGCAGCACGCCTTGGCGGCCGGCGCCCTGGTGCTGCGCCCCGCGCTGGTCACCGGCGCGGGCGACCGCTGGGTGGTGCCCGGGCTGGCCGAACTGGCCCGCCGCGTCCCGGCCCGCTGGGAGGGCGGCCGGGCCCTGCTCTCCCTGGTGGACCGTACGGACCTGGCTCGGCTGATCACCGCGCTGGCGCTGGACGCCCCCGCTCCGGTGGTGGGCGTCCAGCACGCCGCCCACCCGATCCCGGTCCGCGCCAGCGAGCTGCTCGACGCCCTGGCCGCGCTCGGTCTGCTGCCCGTCCTGGACGGGCCGGCGCTGCCCTGGGCGGAGTGCCGCCGTCGCCTCGCCGCCGCGCCGGGGCGGGTCTCCGAGCGCCAGTTCACCATGATCGCCTGCGACCACTGGTACCGCAGCGAGGAGATCTGGCGGCTCGCCGCCTGCCCGCCCGGGCCGGGCCCGCTCGCCCGTCTCACCGAGGCGGCGCCCTGGTACCGGACGGCGCTCGGGCTCGATCAGCGCGAATCGTCGGACACGCCGTAGCACCGCGGCCGTCAGGGCCGTACCCGCCCGGCCCGGGCCGACAGGAACCGCTGCTCGGCCAGGCTCGCGGTGGCCCGCGCCGCCCGGCGGTAGTGGTCGTACGCCCCGGCCCGGTCGCCGGCGCGCTCCAGCAGGTGCGCCCGGACGGACAGCAGCCGGTGGTGCCCGGCCATCCGCTGGTCGCCGTCCAGGGTGGCCAGCAGGGCGAGGCCGGCCTGTGGGCCGGCCAGCTCGGCGAGGGCGACGGCCCGGTTGAGGGTGACCATCGGATTGGGCGCGATCCGCTCCAGGATCAGGTAGAGGGCGTGCACCTGCGCCCAGTCGGTCCCGGCGGCGGTGGTCGCGTCGGCGTGGGTGGCGGCGATGGCGGCCTGCAGTTGGTACGGGCCCAGCTCGGGGCCGGCCAGTGCGGCCCTGGCCAGCGCCGTGCCCTCGTCCAGCAGGGCGCCGTCCCAGCTCGTGCGGTCCTGTTCGGCCAGCGGCACCAGGTCGCCCGTCGCGGTGGTGCGGGCCGCGCGGCGGGCGTGGGTGAGCAGCATCAGCGCGAGCAGGCCGGTCACCTCGCCGTCCTCGGGGAGCTGGGCGTGCACCGTCCGGGTTAGCCGGATCGCCTCCCGGGCGAGGTCGGCGCGCTCCAGCTCGCTGCCCGAGGAGGCGGTGTAGCCCTCGTTGAAGATCAGGTAGAGCACGTGCAGGACGACCCGCAGCCGCTCCTCGCGCTCCGCGCCCTCGGGGAGGGTGAACGAGCTGCCGGCCGCCCTGATCCGCTGCTTGGCCCGGCTGATCCGGGCCGCCATGGTGGCCTCCGGCACCAGGAAGGCGCGGGCGATCTCGGCGGTGGTCAGGCCACCGACCGCCCGCAGGGTGAGCGCGGTCTGCGAGGCCGCGGTCAGCGCCGGGTGGCAGCAGAGGAACAGCAGGAGCAGGGTGTCGTCGGTGTCCGGCACGTCCTCGGGCACCACCTCGGCGGCGGTGGTCGCGCTCTCGCGTTCGCGGCGGGCGTGGTCGCTGCGGACCTGGTCCACCAGCCGCCGGGAGGCGACGGTCACCAGCCAGCCGCGCGGATTCCGCGGCACCCCCTCGTCCGGCCACTGGACGCTCGCGGCGAGGACGGCCTCCTGCACGGCGTCCTCGCAGCCCTCGAACCGGCCGTGCCGGCGTACCAACGTGCCGAGGACCTGCGGCGTGAGCTCACGCAGCAGGCCCTCGAAGTCCGGTGCTGTCATGCCTCCAAGTGTCCGTCGGAGAACATCACCTGACGCACCTCGACGCCCAGCCCCTCGATCGCGGCGTCCGGGATCTGCGCGGCGAGCTCGATCGCCCGCTCCCGGTTCTCGCAGTCGACCAGGTAGAAGCCGCCCAGGAACTCCTTGGCCTCCAGGAACGGGCCGTCGGTCACCGCGGGCTGGCCGCCCCGCACGGTGACCACCGCGGACTGGGACGGGTCGACCAGCGCCTGGGTGAGGATCAGCTCGCCGGAGGACTTCAGCGCCTCGATGAACCTGCCGTGCCCGGCGCCGATCGCCGCCTTCTCCTCGTCCGTCAGCGCGTCCAGCACGGCCGGGTTGATGTGCAGGCCGATCAGGAACTTCATCGCGTACTCCTCGTCGTGGGCGGGCCCCGGCTGGACCCTTCGACCGTCGGTCGGAGCCGCCGCCGCCTTCTTGACATCCCTCGCCGAGAAATCTCCCACGAGTTTTCCGCCGTCGCACCGCTCACCGACGTCAAGAAGCGCCGGGCCGCTCCGACCACCCCGCGACAACGTTTCCGAGGAGAGGAGTCGCCGGGATGGACGTCACCCGGGCACGACTGGGACTGGCCGTCCTGATGCTGCCGACGCTGCTGGTCGCGATGGACGTGACGGCGCTGCTGCTCGCCCTTCCACGGCTGAGCGCCGACCTGGGCGCCGACGGCGTCCAGCAGCTGTGGATCAGCGACAGCTACGGACTGATGGTGGCCGGCCTGGTCATCACCATGGGCACGCTCGGCGACCGGATCGGCCGCCGACGCCTGCTGCTGACCGGTGCGGCGGCCTTCGCGGTGCTGTCGGTGGTCGCCGCCTTCGCGGTCGACCCGCTGATGCTGATCGTCGCGCGGGCCCTGCTCGGCGTCGCGGGCGCGACCCTGGCACCGTCCACGCTCGCGCTGATCACCAACATGTTCCGGGACGGGCGGCAGCGCGGACAGGCCGTCGCCGTCTGGGCCACCTGCCAGTTCGCGGGCGGCGCGCTCGGGCCGGTGTTGGCCGGGTTCCTGCTCCAGCACTTCTGGTGGGGGTCGGTGTTCCTGGCCGCCGTCCCGGCGATGGCGGTGCTCCTGATCGCCGGGCCGTTCCTGCTGCCGGAGTTCCGCAGCGAGGCGGCCGGGCGGCTGGACCCGGCCGGGGTCTTGCTGTCGCTGGTGGCGGTGCTGCTGATGCTGTACGGCGTCAAGCAGCTGCCGGTCGAGGACGCGCCGTTGCTCCCGGCGCTGGCACTGCTCGCCGGCACCGCCGTCGGGTACGCCTTCGTCCGGCGGCAGTTGGGGCAGCAGCGGCCGCTGCTGGACCTGCGACTGCTGCGCAGCCGCCCGTTCACGGCCGTGCTGGTCTCGCTGGTGCTCGCCGGGGTCGCGATGGCCGGCACCGGCCTGCTGGTGACCCAGTACCTGCAGAGCGTGCTGGGCCACTCACCGTTCGCCTCCGCGGTGCTCTTCGCCCCGATGGGCCTGGGCGTGGCGGTCGGCACCATGGCCGCGCCGCGGCTGGCCCGCCGGATGGACGACACCACCGCGATCGCGGGCGGGCTGGCCTGCTCGGCGCTGGGCGGCCTGCTGCTGGTCGCCGCCGACGACGGACAGGGCTCGCTGCCGCTGGTGATGACCGGCATCACGGTGCTCGCCCTGGGCACCGGACCGCTGTTCGCCCTGGGCACCGGGCTGGTCCTCGGCTCGGTGCCGCCGGAGCGGGCGGGCTCGGCGGCCTCGATGTCGGAGACCGGCAACTACTTCGGCGGCTCGCTCGGCTTCGCGCTGCTCGGCACGGTGGCCGCCGCGGTCTACCGCGCCCGGGCCGGCGGCTCCGACTCGCTGGCGGGCGCCGTCGAGGCCGCCCGGCACCTGCCCGCGGGGCAGGGCGCCGAACTGCTCCGTGGCGCCCGGGCGGCGTTCACCGCCGGGTTGCACGTCGACGGGCTGATCGCCGCGGCGCTGTTCGCCGGCCTGGCCGTGCTGACCCCGGCCATGCGCTGGGCGAAGCGGTCCGCGCCGGAGGAGTCGCTGCCGGACCATGAGCCGGCCCGGCGGTGAGGGCTTGAACCTGACACCGGTGTCAGCTCCTACCGTCGGTGTGCGACGAACGCGGTGACCACGAAGGGGGAACGAGAGATGAGCGAGCTGACCGGCAAGGTGGCCCTGGTGACCGGCGGCAGCCGGGGCATCGGCGCGGCGGTGGCCAAGCGGCTGGCGGCCGAGGGGGCGGCGGTGGCGCTGACCTACGTCCGGGCCGAGGAGCAGGCCCGGACGGTGGTCAAGGAGATCGAGGCGGCCGGCGGCCGGGCGGTGGCGATCCGGGCGGACCTGGTCGAGCCGGACGCCGCCGCGCGGGCGGTGGAGGAGACCGTCCGCGAGCTGGGCGGCATCGACATCCTGGTGAACAACGCGGGCTTCCTCACCTACGGCCCGCTCGCCGAGGTGTCGGTCGAGGAGCTCGACCGGGTGCTCGCCGTCGACATCCGCTCGGTGTTCCTGGCCGCCCAGGCGGCCGCCCGGCACATGGGCGAGGGCGGGCGGATCATCAGCGTCGGCTCCTGCTTCAACGGGCGCGTCCCCGGTGCGAACTTCGTCCTCCAGGCGACCGCCAAGACCGCGCTGACCGGGCTGACCAAGGGCCTGGCCCGGGAGCTCGGCCCGCGCGGGATCACCGCCACCATCGTCGACCCGGGCCCGATCGACACCGACATGAACCCGGCTGACGGCGACTCCGCCGACTTCCAGCGCGGGCTCACCGCCCTGGACCGGTTCGGCGAGGCCGAGGACATCGCCGCCGCGGTGGCCTTCCTGGCCGGTCCCGGCGGACGCTACGTCACCGGCACCGCCCTCGCGGTGGACGGCGGCTACACCGCCTGAGCGCGGGGCCCGGGCGGGGCGGCGGCCTCGGTCGGCGCCCTCGCCCACAGGTAGCCAGGGCTCAGCTGCGGTCGTGGTCCCCGGTCGCGCCGTCGGTGAGTTCGCGCAGGATGTCCATGTGCCCGGCGTGCCGGGCGGTCTCGGTGGTCATGTGGATCAGCACCCAGCGCAGCGACACCGTCCGGCCCGACCAGGAGGTGCCGAGGGAGTCCAGCTCCAGCCGGTCGATCGCCTCGTCGGCGGCGGCCCGGGCACGGGCGTAGAAGGCCAGCACGTCCGCCGTCGACTCGTGCGGCTCGATCCGCAGGTCGGAGCTCTCGTCGGCGTCGATGTCGAACGGCAGCGGGCCGGTCTCCAGGCCGAAGGTCTCGCGGAACCAGCCGAGTTCGGCGCCGCCGAGGTGCTTGACCAGCCCGAGGAGGTTCGTCCCCGAGGGCGTCAGCGGCCGGCGCAACTGCTCGTCGTCCAGGCCCTGGACCTTCCAGAGCACCGCGTCGCGGTGCCGGTCGAGGGCCGTGTGCAGGCTTTCCTTCTCACCGCCGGTGAACGGCACGATCTTGACCATGACCGGGACGGTAGCAGGACCCCGACCCGCACGAGGAACGGATTCCGAACCCCCGGAAAGTGCTGTTGTGTTGAATCTTGTGGGTTCCTGATAGGTGCAATATCGTATGGCACCCTCGCCCTGCCCCCCTCGCAGGGCCACTCACCCACTCGGGAAGCCCCCCACATGCGCAGAACTCCACATCGCGTCGTCGGCATACTCGCCGCCACCGCCCTCGCGGCCTCCGGCCTCAGCGCCACGGCACTCGTCACCGCCACTCCGGCCGCCGCCCTCGGCAACGGCAACGCCCTGACTCCGCCCATGGGTTGGAACTCGTGGAACAGCATCGGTGCCTACGTCACCGAGAGCGAGATCAAGCAGACCATCGACTTCATGTCGGCCAACGGCCTGGTGCAGGCGGGCTACGACACCGTCACCGTCGACGACGGCTGGTCGACGCGCCACCGAGACGGCCAGAGCACGGACTTCGCCAAGACCGCCGACGGCGCCATGCAGCTCTACGACAACAACGGCAATCCGGTCAGCGGCACCGACGGGGGCGGGAACGACACCACCAGCGGTCACCTGGTCCCCGAGCCCAACCAGTTCCCCGCGCAGACCGTCGACGGCAGGACCGTCAACGGCATCCAGTACCTGGCCTGGTACGCCCACAGCAAGGGCATGAAGTTCGGCCTCTACGCCACCGACACCTACACCACCTGCCAGGGCCACCCCGGCAGCCTCGGCCACGAGAGCACCGACGCCGCCGACTTCGTCTCCTGGGGCGTCGACTTCGTCAAGTACGACGACTGCCCCTACGGCCCCACCATCTACGGCCCCGACGGCTACGCCTACTACCCGCAGGGCGAGGGCAGGGAGCTCACCCAGTCCATCTACGCCCGGACCCAGACCTTCCAGCGCGCGCTCGACGCGGCGACCGGCGCCGCGGGCAAGCCCAAGGTCACGCTCAGCCTGTCCGCGCAGCCCGCGCACACCGGCATCCCCTACCTGCTGAACGCCGGCGACCCGGCCCGGACCGATCCGCTGATCACGGCCGCCGGACCGACCCCGCCGCACCAGGCGCCCGGCTACTCGCCCACCGGAATCTGGTGCGGCCAGGTCGCCAACATGTGCCGGATCGGCGGCGACCGGGACAGCGAGCTGGACGGCGTGCTCTACAACGGTCAGTTGCAGACCGCACTGAAGTACCCGGGCAACGTCCACCCCGGCAGCTGGAACGACCTGGACATGATGTTCGCCGGCTGGCAGGACCCGTACGGCGTCTGGGGCGTCACCGACACCTCCAAGGGCAACAAGCCCTTCACGGACGACGAGTCGCGCACCGAACTGTCCGTCCTGTCGATGATGGCGGCCCCGCTCATCTCCGGCGCCGACCTGCGCACCGCCGCCGACTCGCGGCACACCGCGAACGGCTACACCTGGTCCACCGGCATCAGCTCCTCCGCGCTGTCGCTCCTCAAGAACCGCGACATGATCGCCGTCGATCAGGACAGCCTCGCCAAGCCCGCCACCCTGGTCGGCAACCCGCCGTCCTCGCCGACCGCCCCCGTGGTCCTCAAGCGCCAACTCGCCAACGGTGACCTGGCGGTGGCGCTGATCAACCAGGACCCGAACAACTGGGCCATGATCAGCGCGAGCTTCGCCGACCTCGGCCTGACCGGCTCCGGCTACGGCTACCGGGAGCTGTGGACGGGCGCCACCGGCACCGCCACCGGCTCCGTGGGCGGCAACTGGATCCCCGCGCACGGCGTCGCGCTCTACCGCCTCTCCGGCGCGGGCACCGGCACGGGTGGCGGCACCGGAGGCAGCCAGGCGAGCGTCGTCGGCGACGGCAAGTACCACGCGATCAGCGCGGGCGGCACCGGGGGACAGGCGCTCGAAGTCCAGGGCGGCTGCTACGCCTCCGTCGGCGGCAACTCCGACATCAACGCCTACCAGAGCGGCAACGCCGCTCAGCAGTGGATGTTCACGGCCAACCCGGACGGCACCGTGACGATCACCGACAACTGCTACACCGCCGCCCAGTCGCACACCGTGCTCGCCGGCGGCAACGGCGTCGGCAGCGCCTACCTGCTCAACCCCTCGGCCAACAACCCCTGGCAGAAGTGGAAGGTCACCCAGAACGGCAGTGGCGCGCTCACCGTCACCAACGTCGGCAACGGCCTGACACTGGACGTCGCCGGCACCGCGGCCGGCTCCACGGGCATGACCAACCCGGCCAACCCGGCCGCGGCCGGTCAGAGCTGGACCGTCCTGTCCTGACATCCTTCGCGACCCGCCGCCGGGAGGCCACCCGCCTCCCGGCGGCGGTTCGCCTCTTCCGTCACGGTCGGCCCCGATGGGCACGGCGAGGGGCCCCGGCCGGTCCGTCGACCGGCCGGGGCCCCAGGTGTCGCTACTCGTTGACGCTCAGCCGCTCAGCCGCTCAGCCGCTCAGCTCTGGGTGAAGCCCGTGAAATCGGCCTCGCCACTGGTGCCCGTGCTGTGCGAGGTGGTGAACAGTCCGACGTCCTGGAGTGCGGCCGCTCCCGGGACGGTGGCCTGGCCGACCTTCGTCCAGGTGGTCCCGTCGGTGGAGTAGTAGCCGGTGTACGTCGAGCCGTCGCGCACCAGCTTCAGCCAGCTCGGATAGCTCGCGGATCCCGAACCCTGGTTCGCCGGGGCGCTGTTGGAGTCCAGCTTGCCGTCGCCGTCGCTGTCCCACTGAAGCACGTAGCCCTTGCCCGGTGCCTCGGCGAGGATGAGGTACCCGGTCGACAGACCCGGCTTGGTGATGTCGTTGCGCACCATGATCCCGGCCTTGGCCCAGTCGCTGGTCGGCGCCTGCGCGGTGAGCTTCACGACCGTGGTGGAGCCGTCGTGTTCGGCGCCCGGCCGGTAGACGGTGCTGTACTCGTCGACGTCGTAGTAGAGGTCGGAGCCCGCGCCGTCGATGGCGAAGGTCCCGTCCTGCGCGCCGAAGACGGCGGTGGTGTCGGTGAAGGTCCGGTAGGGCGCCTGCACGGGTGCGGCCAGGACGACCGGCGTGGGCGCGGCGACGCTCTGCGGGCCGCCCGGCCCGTGCGCGGTGGCGGTGCCGGTGAGGGTGGCCCGGGTGATCGGCGTCGGCAGCTTCGCCGGGGCGGTCACGCGGAACGCGGCCTCCGCGTGGCCGCCGGCCGGCACGTGCCCGACCCGGGTCCCCGACAGGGGCGCGACCGTCCACCCGGCCGGGACGTCGAGTCCGAGCACGACGTCGTTCGCGGACTGGGCGCCGTTGTTGGCGAAGGCCGTGGTGACCGTGGCCGAGCCGCCCGGAGTGAGGTCGGGCACCTTGGTGTCGAGGACGAGGTCCGGGTGGTGTCCGCCCGGGTGGTCGGTCGGGGTGACCCGGTACATGACGGCGCCGTGGCCCGGCACGGTGGAGCCGATCGTCCCGGAGGTCTCGCCGTCGGTGTGCTCCCACAGGTCCCGCAGGAGGTACCCCTTGGCCTGCGGCAGGCCGACCGCGGCCGCGGTGGTCGAGATCACCGCGGGCTGCGTGTTCTCGTTGAACAGCGTGACGGCGACGCTGCCGTCGGCGAGCGGCTTGGCCAGGACGTCCAGGCCCGCGGCCATGCTCACCGGCCGTCCCTGCTTGCCGAGCCGGTCCTGGTCGACGGCGATGACCTCGGTGTTGCCGTAGATCGCGAGGGTGTCGGCGCTCGCCTTGCGCAGATCGGTGCCGGCGATCAACGGGGCCGCCATCTCCGCCCAGAGCGAGAAGTGGGCGCGGTCCTCGGTCGCCGTCATGCCGTTGCCGACCTCGAGCATGTCCGGGTCGTTCCAGCCGCCCGGCCCCGCGGCGTCGGCGAGCTTGGCGTTCGCGTGGAAGATGTCCAGCATCCGGCCGAACGAGGCGTCGATGTCCCCCGTGGTGCGCCAGAGTTGGCCGACCGTGCCACCCCAGGTCCACACGCTGTCCAGGCCCCAGTTGCAGAGGCTGTAGACGATCGGACGGCCGGCCTTCCCCAGAGCGTCGGCCATCGCGCGGTAGCGCTGCTGGGACGGTATGCCCTGGTTGTAGCAGTTGTCGTACTTGAGGTAGTCGACGCCCCAGGAGGCGAAGGAGCTCGCGTCCTGCTGCTCGTGGCCGAGGCTGCCGGGAAAGCCCGCACAGGTCAGCGTGCCGGCGCTCTCGTAGATGCCGAGCTTGAGGCCCTTGGCGTGCACGTAGGCGGCCACGCCGGTGATCCCGTGGGGGAATTTGACCGGGTCGGGGACGAGCCTCCCCTCGGCGTCGCGGGCCTTGCCCATCCAGCAGTCGTCGATGTTGACGTACTGGTAGCCCGCGGCCTGGAGGCCGCCCGAGACCAGCTTGTCGGCGGTCTGCTCGACCAACTGCTCGTCGACGTCGCAGCCGAACGCGTTCCAGTCGTTCCAGCCCATCGGCGGGGTGGGGACCAGCACGGCGCCGGACGAGTCGGCGGCTGCGGCGGGGGTGCCGGTGAGGGGAACAGCGGCGAGCGGCGCCGCTGCCAGCGAGGCCGCGAGTAACGCGGCCCACGTCTTGCGCATCGTGTCTCCTGGGTCCGGAGGGGGTTGCGGACGGTGGTGCAGGAACTGGCACCCTGCGCAGGGCGGGGGAAAGCGAACCAAACCAAACAGAGATAGTCAATACTCAACGCAATCAGACGGATATCAACGTGCCGTGGGGCCCTGGTCGTCGAGTGGCTGGAAGGTGCCGCCCACACCGACGGAGCCGTGCCGACGGACGCGCATGCCGACGGAGCCCACGGAGTCGGTGGTCACGACGCGGTGGGCTCCGGCGGTGCCGTGGGCGGGTTCCGGGTCAGCCGAGCGCGGCGTCCCGGAGTCGGGAGGCGGCCTGCTCCGGGCTCACATCGGTGACGAAGGCGTCCAGACCGGATTCCACACCGGCCAGGTACTTGAGCTTGCCGGGCGCCCGTCGGATGGTGAACAACTCCAGGTGGAGCGCGAGTTCGTCGCCGCCGCTGTCGGGCGCCTGGTGCCAGGCCGAGATGTACGGGGTCCGGTTGGGTGCCGCGCCGGGCGCGGCGGGGAACAGTGCGTCGAAGCGGCGCAGCAGGTCCAGGTAGAGGCCGGGGAACTCGGCGCGCTCGGCCTCGGTGAGCGCGGTGAGGTCGCGCACCCGCCGGTGGGGGTAGAGGTGGACCTCGTAGGGCCAGCGGGCGGCGAACGGGACGAAGGCGGTCCAGTGCCCGCCTTGGAGCACCAGTCGCTCGGGGGAGTTCCGTTCGGCGGCGAGCAGGTCCTCGAAGAGGTTCCGGCCGGTGCGGGCCCGGTGCGCCTCGGCCCGGGCGATCATCCGGGAGGTGCGGGAGGGGACGAAGGGGAAGGCGTAGATCTGGCCGTGCGGGTGAGCGAGCGTGACCCCGATCTCCTCGCCGCGGTTCTCGAAGCAGTACACCTGCCGCACGCCGGGCAGGGCGGACAGGTCCGCCGTGCGGTCGGTCCAGGCGTCCAGCACGAGGCGCGCCCCGGGCTCGTCCAGGTCGGCGAAGGAGGCGTCGTGGTCGGAGGTGAAGCAGACCACCTCGCAGCGGCCGTTGCCGGGCCGGAGGGTGTGCAGGGGTGCGTCCTGGGCCGCGACGTGCTCGGCGGAGCCGGTGGCGAGCGAGGGGAAGCGGTTCTCGAACACCGCGACCTCGTAGTCGGCGGCCGGAATCTCGCTGAGCCGCCCGTCCCGGGAGGGGCACAGCGGGCACTCGCCGGCCGGCGGGTGGTAGGTGCGCTGCTGACGGTGCGCCGCCACCGTCACCCACTCGCCGAGCACCGGGTCGAGCCGGATCTCGGAGAGGCTCGCGGTCGGCCCGAGCGGCCGCTCGTCCGGGACATCGCGGAGCGCACCGGGCTCCTGGTCGAAGTAGACGAGTTCGCGGCCGTCGGCCAACGTGGTGGCGGTTCTGTGCACCGCTGTACTCCTTACGCGTGGGACGTCGCCCCGGCAGTTTTCGAGCTCCAACAGATTCAAACAGAGACGATCGCTTGTCAACAGCCATTGTTGCTGGTGACAGGTGTTCCGGACTGCCAACTCGACCCGACTGAACATGGCCATCGCAGGTGTTGACCCTAGGGGCAGTGGTGTTTGATTATGTCGGAATTCACTCCCGCTCGCTGATGGACACCGCCGGCGGGAGCCATCCCCGCTCGCACCAGGCATGGAGCTGAACAGATGATCGACGAGGCCGCCACCGACTTCGAGGCCGTCCACGGGGCACGGCCGAGCGGCGTCTGGGCCGCTCCGGGCCGGGTGAACCTGATCGGCGAGCACACCGACTACAACGACGGCTTCGTCCTGCCGATCGCCCTGCCGCACACCACCCGGGTCACCGCCCGCCGCCGCGAGGACGGACGGCTGCGGCTGTACAGCGCCCAGGGCGACGGCACGGTCACCGACCTCGCGCTGGACGGCCTGGCACCCGGCGTCGTCGCCAGCTGGGCCGGCTACCCGGCCGGGGTCTTCTGGGCGCTCGCCGAGGCGGGCCACCCCGTCGGCGGCGCCGACCTGCTCGTCGACAGCGACGTGCCGGCCGGCGCCGGCCTCTCCTCCTCGGCCGCCCTGGAGTGCGCCACGGCCGCCGCCCTGAACGACCTGTACGACCTCGGCCTGACCATGCCGGACCTCGCCCTGCTCGCCCAGCGGGCCGAGAACGCCTTCGTCGGCGTGCCCTGCGGTGTGATGGACCAGATGGCCTCCGCCTGCTGCACGGACGGCACGGCGCTGTTCCTGGACACCCGGACGCTGGAGCAGCGGCACGTCCCGTTCGACCTCGCGGCGGCCGGCCTGCGGCTGCTGGTGATCGACACCCGGGTCAAGCACGACCTCGGCGACGGCGCCTACGCGGCCCTGCGAGCCGGCTGCGAGCGCGCCGCCGGCCTGCTCGGGCTGCCCGCGCTGCGCGACCTCCCGGCCGCCGCCCTGGCCCCGGCCCTGGACCGGCTGCCCGAGGAGCTCCGGCCGCTGGTACGGCACGTGGTGACCGAGAACGGGCGCGTGCTGGAGACGGTCGAGCACCTGGGCCACGGTGAGATCGCCGCGCTGGGCCCGATCCTGACGGCCGGACACGCCTCGCTGCGCGACGACTTCCGGGTCTCCTGCCCGGAGACGGACCTCGCGGTGGAGGCCGCCGTCGCCGCCGGGGCGCTTGGTGCCCGGATGACCGGCGGGGGCTTCGGCGGGTCGGTGGTCGCCCTGGTCGAGGCCGTGCGCGTGGCGGGGGTGTCGGAGGCGGTGGAGGCGGCCTTCCGCTCGGCGGGCTTCGCCGCACCGGTGACCTTCACCGCCGTGCCCTCGGCGGGCGCCCGGCGGGTGGGCTGACCTGGCCGACCGCTTAGCCGGCCGCTCAGCCGGCCGCCGGGACGACGACGAGCTCGCCGACCGCCTCGGCGATCACCTCGCGGGCGGTCGCCGGGAGGGCGTCGTCGGTGACGAAGCAGTCGACCTCCGCCAGGGTCGCGAAGCTGCTCAGCCCGACCACGCCCCACTTGGTGTGGTCCGCGACCACGACGGTGCGGCGCGCCGAGGCGATCAGGGCCCGATTGGTCTGCGCCTCGGCCAGGTTGGGCGTGGTGAGGCCGGCCTGCTCGCTGACCCCGTGCACACCGAGGATCAGCAGGTCCACGTGCAGCGAACGGATCGTCTGGTCGGCCAGTGCCCCCACCAGGGCCGCCGAGCGGGTGGGGGACCCACCGGTCAACAGCAGCGACGGGACGGTCTCCTTCCCGTCGCTCCCGGCCGCCCACAGCAGGTCCGCGATCCGCAGCGAGTTGGTCACCACCGTCAGCTCCGGGACCTCCAGCAGCCGGGCGGCGACCGCGTAGGTCGTGGTTCCGGCCGAGAGGGCCACCACGCTGCCCGGCTCCACCAGCTTCACCGCGGCGTCCGCGAGCGCGGCCTTGGTGCCCTCCTCCAGCCCGGACTTGGCGTCGAAGCCGGGTTCGAAGGTGCTCGCCGTCCCGGTCGCGACCGCCCCGCCGTGCACCTTCTCCACGGCGCCCTGGCGAGCCAGCGCGTCGAGGTCCCGGCGGATGGTCATGTCGGAGACGCCGAACTGCTCGACCAGCTCGGCGACCCGGACCGCGCCGGCCCGGCGGATCGCCTCCAGGATCAGCGCCTGGCGCTGGGCGGCGAGCAACGTCTGGTCAGCCACGGAGGACCTTTCGATCGAACGAGCACGTGCGGCTTGTGCGTTCTCGTGGGTGACCGGGAACGCGGCTGGGTCCTGCGGGAGCCATTATCCCAGGGCCGGCGGGCCACCCGTCTCCCCGGTACCCGGTCGGCGAAAGGAGCCGCCGGTGCCGCGGGCGGTCACGGCACCGGCGGTCCGGCCGACCTTCACGGCCGGCTGCCGCGGTCGGGCCCGGGCC
>NZ_JBHVVI010000091.1:0-36484 GCF_042883685.1 Kitasatospora sp. NPDC058190 | reverse complement strand
TGGCACGCTGTTGAGTTCTCAAGGAACGGACGCTTCCTTCGGACCGCCTTCCAGCGGGCCCTCCGGGCGCTTCGTTCTTTCGTGTTTCCAGCTTAGCAGATGTTTTCCGCTCCGTTTACCGGGGCTTTCTCCATCTGAAATCTGGTGTTAACCGCCGTGTTGCGGCGACTCGACCAACCATAGCGGGTCGCCAGTCGGAGCGCGAATCGGGGCGCGCCGGGGATCGCCCGGACGGCGGCATGATTTGTTGCTCTCGCGAGCATATACAGCAATGGTCCTGATTCGCCAAGATGCCTGTAGAGTGCGGCGCATCGGCTAAGAGGACTAGACCAGTCACGGGCCGATGGGACGCCGGCCGACAGGCGGGCGGGGCGCGGGTCTTCGCCCGAGAATGTCAGCAGATGTCCGAAGTTGGCATGATTTAGGCTTCAGTTGATCGTGTGCCGCATCGCGCGGCCGCTCGATGTATTGCGCACTTGGGAGGCACCACCATGACCACTGTGACGTCGCCGCTGACCGGCAAGGTCGTCGGGCTCGCCGGCGTGCCGGACCCGGTGTTCTCGGGTGCGATGGTCGGCCCGGGCACCGCGATCGACCCGGTTCGCGAGCCCACCGAGGCGGTCGCTCCGGTGGACGGCGTCGTCGTCTCCATGCACCCGCACGCCTTCGTCGTCGTGGACGCCGACGGCCACGGTGTGCTGACCCACCTCGGGATCGACACCGTGCAGCTGAACGGCGAGGGCTTCGAGCTGCTCGTCAACAAGGGCGACACGGTGGTGCGCGGTCAGGCCGTCATCCGCTGGGACCCGGCCGCCGTCGAGGCTGCGGGCAAGTCGCCGGTCTCGCCGATCGTGGCGCTGGAGGCCTCCCCCGACTCGCTCAGCGACGTGCGCGAGGCCGGCGAGGCCCAGGCCGGCGACAAGCTGTTCAGCTGGAGCTGACCTCTCAATCACCGACACACATCCGCCCCACCGGAGTTGACGGGCGGCTCGGCCTTCAGCGGCTCCCGGCGGGGCCGCTCCTCTCAGCGGAGAATCAGGTACATGCAGAAGACACTGCGCGGCGTGGGTGTCAGCCACGGGGTCGCGATCGGTCAGGTGCGGCACATGGGCACGGCGGTCCTGGAGCCCCCGACCACCCAGATTCCGACCGAGGACGCCCCGCGCGAGCAGGCGCGTGCCCAGGCCGCCGTCGAGGCGGTCGCCGCGGATCTGATCGCCCGCGGCAACCTGGCCGGCGGCGAGGCGCAGGCCGTGCTGGAGGCCCAGGCGCTGATGGCGCAGGACCCGGAGCTGATGGCCGACGTGTCCCGCCGGATCGCCGTCGGCAGCAGCGCCGAGCGCGGTGTGTACGACGCCTTCGCCGCCTACCGGGCGCTGCTCGCCTCCGCCGGGGAGTACCTGGCCGGTCGGGTCGCGGACCTCGACGACGTGCGCAACCGCATCGTGGCCCGGCTGCTGGGTGTGCCGATGCCGGGTGTGCCGGACAGCGACGAGCCGTACGTGCTGTTCGCGCGGGACCTGGCGCCGGCCGACACCGCGCTGCTGGACCCGACGTTGGTGCTCGGCTTCGTGACCGAGGAGGGCGGGCCGACCAGCCACAGCGCCATCCTGGCGCGGGCGATGGGCGTGCCGGCCGTGGTTGCGCTGCCGGGGGCGACGGACGTCGCCGAGGGCACCGTCGTCGCGGTGGACGGCAGCTCGGGCGACGTGCTGCTCGACCCGTCGCAGGAGAAGCAGGAGGAGCTGCGGGCGATCGCCGCCGAGCGCAAGGCCGCGCTGGCCGCCTCCTCCGGTCCGGGGCAGACCTCGGACGGGCACCGGGTACCGCTGCTGGCCAACGTGGGCGGTCCGGCGGACGTGCCGGCGGCGCTGGAGAACGGTGCCGAGGGCGTCGGCCTGTTCCGTACCGAGTTCCTGTTCCTGGACGACTCGGCGAAGGCTCCCAGCGAGGAGAAGCAGGTCGAGGCGTACCGCAAGGTGCTGGAGGCCTTCCCCGAGGGCCGGGTCGTGGTCCGAGTGCTCGACGCGGGCGCGGACAAGCCGCTGGACTTCCTGACCCCGGCCGACGAACCGAACCCGGCGCTGGGTGTGCGCGGTCTGCGGACGCTCCTCGAGCACCCGGAGGTGCTGCGCACCCAGCTGCAGGCGCTGGCCAAGGCGGCCGATGGCCTGCCGGTGCACCTTGAGGTGATGGCCCCGATGGTGGCCGACCGCAAGGACGCCAAGGACTTCGCGGCCGCTTGTCGCGAGGCCGGGCTGGTCGCCAAATTCGGTGCGATGGTGGAGATCCCGTCGGCCGCGCTGCGCGCCCGGTCGATCCTGCAGGAGGTCGAGTTCCTGTCGCTGGGCACCAACGACCTCGCGCAGTACGCCTTCGCGGCGGACCGCCAGGTCGGTGCGCTGGCCCGGCTGCAGGACCCGTGGCAGCCGGCGCTGCTGGACCTGATCGCCTCGGCCGCCGCGGCCGCGCAGGCGACGGGCAAGAGCTGCGGCGTCTGCGGTGAGGCGGCGTCGGACCCGCTGCTCGCCGTGGTGCTCACCGGCCTGGGCGTCACCAGCCTCTCCATGGGTGCGGCCTCGATCCCGTACGTGCGGACCACGCTGGCCAAGTACACCCTGGCGCAGTGCCGTCGGGCCGCTGAGGCCGCGCGGGCGGCGGACAGCGCCGAGGAGGCGCGGACCGCGGTGCAGCAGGTGCTCTCCGGCGAGTAGCTCCCCGGCGGGTAGGAGGACGGATGCGGGAAGGGGCGCTCCCCACCACTGCGGTGGGGAGCGCCCCTTCGGCGTTCCGCGGGCCGGTCGCGAGCGCCGGTCAGGCCTGGCGGTCGGCCCGGAGCTGCTCGAAGAAGCGCAGGTGGTCGATGTTGTCGACGGAGCCGGGGTTGACGGCCTTCTCCAGCGGGGTGCCGGAGAGGATGCGCTTGACCGGGACCTCGATGCGCTTGCCGGTGAGGGTGTGCGGGAGGCCGCGGACGGCGATGACCTCGTCGGGGACGTGGCGCGGGGAGAGTTCGGTGCGCAGAGAGGTGCGGATGCGGCCGATCAGCGTGTCGTCCAGTTCGGCGCCGGGGGCGAGCACCACGAACAGCGGCATCCAGTAACCGCCGTTGGGCTCCTCCAGGCCGATGACCAGGGATTCGGCGATCTCGGGGAGGCGCTCGACCACCTCGTAGATGTCCGAGGAGCCCATCCGGACGCCCTGGCGGTTGAGGGTGGAGTCGGAGCGGCCGTGGATGACGACGGTGCCGCGGGAGGTGACGGTGATCCAGTCGCCGTGGCGCCAGACACCGGGGTACATGTCGAAGTAGCTGTCGTGGAAGCGCGTTCCCTCGGGGTCGTTCCAGAAGCCGGTGGGCATGGACGGGAGGGGCTTGGTGACGACGAGTTCGCCGACGGCGTCGGTGAGCGGCCGGCCCTGGACGTCCCAGGACTCGACGGCGGCGCCGAGGCAGGGGGCCTGGATCTCACCGAGGTAGACGGGGAGGGTGGGGACGCCGCCGACGAAGCAGGAGCAGACGTCGGTGCCGCCGCTGACGGAGGCGAGCCAGACGTCCTCGCTGACCTCGTCGTAGATCCAGCGGAAGCCGTCCGGCGGGAGCGGGGAGCCGGTGGTGCCGATGCAGCGGACGGCGGAGAGGTCGAGGTCGCGGCCGGGGTGGAGGTCGGCCTTGCGGCTGGCGACGATGTAGGCGGCGGAGGTGCCGAGGACGGTGGCGCCGGTGCGGGCGGCGACGGACCACAGGGCGCCGGTGTCGGGGTGGCCGGGGCTGCCGTCGTAGGTGACGATCGTGGACCCGACCAGGAGGCCGGCCACGAGGAAGTTCCACATCATCCAGCCGGTCGAGGTGTACCAGAAGAAGCGGTCCTGGGGGCCGAGGCCGAGGTGGAGGCCGACCTGCTTGAGGTGCTCGACGAGGATGCCGCCCTGGCTCTGCACGATGGGCTTGGGCAGGCCGGTGGTGCCGGAGGAGTAGAGCACCCAGAGCGGGTGGTCGAACGGGAGCTGCGCGAACTCCGGTTCGCCGTCCGGCCCTTGGACCGGACCGGAGACGAGGTTGGCCCAGTCGAGGGCGCCCTCGGGGGCCGGTCCGCCGAGCAGCGGGACGTGGACGACGGTGCGCAGCGAGGGCAGTTCGCGGCGCAGCTCGGCGACGACGTCGGTGCGGTCGTGGGCCTTGCCGCCGTAGTGGTAGCCGTCGACGGCGATCAGGACGTCGGGTTCGAGCTGCTGGAAGCGGTCGAGCACGCTGCGGGCGCCGAAGTCGGGGGCGCAGGAGGTCCAGACGGCGCCGACGGCGTTGGTGGCGAGGAGGGCGACGACGGCCTGCGGGATGTTGGGCAGATAGGCGGCGACGCGGGAGTGCGGGCCGATGCCCTGGGCGCGCAGGGCGGCGGCGAGGGCGAGGACCTGGCGGCGCAGCTCGGCCCAGCTGGTCGGGACCGGGTGCTCGTCGGTCTCGTCGAGGTGGAGGATGGCGGGCTGGTCGGCGTTGGCCGGGTCCTCGGCGTGGCGCAGGACGTGCTCGGCGTAGTTGAGGCGGGCGCCGGGGAACCACTGCGAGCCGGTGCGGGTCTCGTCGGCGAGGAGGGCGTCGGGCATCCGGGGGTCGGCGAGGACCGCCTCGGGGGCCTGGGTGAAGCGGACGTCGAACCACTGGGTGACGGCGGTCCAGAAGCGGTCGAGATCGGCGGTGGACCAGGCGTGCAGGTCGGCGTAGCGCTGGGCGGCCTGCTGGTCGTCGTCGGCCGGCGCGAGCGGGGCGGCCGGGGCGCCGTGGTGTTCGGCGGCCCAGGCCTGGAAGGCCACCAGACTGGTGGCGGCGGCGCGAGCGGGGTTCGGGCGCCAGAGCGGCTGGTCCTGCGGTGGGGTGCTCACGGTGGTGGTCTCCCGGCCGGTGGTGGGGACGGGAGAGCTCGTGGCCAACCCGTCCGGTTGGGCTGTCGGTGCAGACCATGCCATGTGATCGCCCGCCGCGCCAGGGTCGGCCGGTGGCGGCCCGAGCGCCTAGCTCTGGGTGAACTCGCCGTCGAACCAGCGGCGGAGGATGCCGTTGTGGAAGTCCCAGACGAGCGGGGTGTCGGCGGTGGCGAGCAGCCAGCCGTCGGTCTCGTCGGTGGGGCGCGAGGGCGGGAGGTCGCTGAGCGGGCGGGCGGGGAGGAGTCCGCAGAGCATGACGAAGCGACCGTTGGGGTCGGAGGCCATGTGGATCAGCGTGACCTCGGCCGGGTCGGCCGAAATGCCCGTCTCCTCGCACAGTTCACGCACGCAGGCCTGCTGCCAGCTCTCGCCGTAGTCCATGTAGCCGCCGGGGAAGGCGAGTTGGCCGTAGCCGGGTTCGATGGTGCGGCGGATGACGACCAGCGCGGGGTCGGCGTCGGGGCGGGTGACGGGGAGGACGGCGACCGCGACGGGCAGCGGGTTGCGGTAGCTGATCTCGGCGCAGCCGGGGCAGGTGCGGGGCCAGGCGTCGGTGCCGGGCGGGTAGGCGGTCCCGCAGAAGTGGCAGTGGGAGAAGGGCCGGTGGACGGTCTGGGTCGCTTCGTCAGTGGTCATGGCCGGATCGTAGCCCTGTTCGTCAACGGCGTTCCCCGGGGTCGGGGTGGTCAGTGGGCCCAGCCGTCGCGCGGGGCGGCGTCGCTCGGCGGCTCTTCGCGGGTGGGGCGGAGCAGGGCGGGGTGGAGCAGTCGGGCGTCGCCGGCGTGGTAGGTGCGGGCGCGGGGGCCGCCCCGGGCACCGCCGCGTTCGGTGGTGGCGCCGGTGCTCTCGACGAAGCCGGGGACGGAGAGCACCTTGCGGTGGAAGTTGCCGGGGTGGAGCTTCTCGTCCCAGACGGCCTCGTAGACGGCGCGCAGGTCGGGGATGGTGAAGTCGTACGGCAGGAAGGCGGTGGCGAGCGGGCTGTACTCGAACTTGGCGCGGACCCGGTCGAGGCCGTCGGTGAGGATGCGGGCGTGGTCGAAGGCGAGGGTGATCGGGCGGGGTCCGGTGTGCCCGTCGACGCCACCCCCGTGGGTGTCGACGGGCACACCGGTGGCTGGAGTGGAACCGCAGGACCGCGGGCCCAGGTCGAGGTCGGCGACCGGGTGCCAGGCGGCGGCCGCGGCGTCCGTCCCGGCCTGGGGGTCGGGCAGGTCGGGGGCGAAGGCGAGGTAGGCGACGGAGACGACGTGCATGCGCGGATCCCGCTCGGGGGCGCCGTAGGTGCCGAGCTGTTCCAGGTGCAGGCGGCAGAGCCGGGCCTCGACCTCGGAGGCGCCCTGCAGGCCCGTCTCCTCGGCGAGCTCGCGGGCCGCGGCTTCGTCCAGGCTCTCCTCCCCCGCGCGCAGGAAACCGCCGGGCAGCGCCCAGCACCCCTGGTAGGGCGGCGCGCCGCGCTCGACCAGCAGCACGTGCAGGTTGCCTCGCCGCAGCGTCAGGGCGACGACGTCGACGGTGACGGCGATGGGGGCGTAGGCGCGCGGGTCGTACGCGGCGAGCCACTCCTGCTCGGCCGCGGGCCCTGCGCCGGGCCGGGGGGACGGTTCGTCGACTGCCATCGCGGGCTCCTCTCCGCGCTCTCCAGGGCACCTGGTGCCGTCGTTCTCGGTCTGAGCACAACGTAACGACTGCCTTCCCCGGCGGCAAATGGTTTTCCCGCTCGGCGGGTGCCTCCGGCTTCTAGGCTGTGACCAGGACGGACCGCTCCCGAGGAGGCCCCGATGCCCATTGCTCCCCCGCCGGACTTCGCCGCGGCGCTGGCGGCCGGTCCCCTGGTGCTGGACGGCGGGATGTCGAACCAGTTGGCGGCGGCCGGGCACGACCTGTCGGACGAGCTGTGGTCGGCGCGGCTGCTCGCGGACGACCCGGAGGCGGTGGTGGCGGCACACCGGGCGTACTTCGCGGCCGGGGCCGACGTCGCGATCACGGCGAGCTACCAGGCGAGCTTCGAGGGCTTCGCCCGGCGCGGGGTGAGGCACACGGACGCGGCGCGACTGATGGCGAGCAGTGTGGAGCTGGCCCGGGAGGCGGCGCGGGCCGAGCCGGGCGGGCGGCGGCGCTGGGTGGCGGCCTCGGTGGGCCCGTACGGGGCGGTGCTGGCGGACGGTTCGGAGTACCGGGGGCGGTACGGGCTGAGCACGGCGGAGCTGGTGGCCTTCCACCGGCCGCGGCTGGAGGTGCTGGCCGCAGCCCGGCCGGACGTGCTGGCGCTGGAGACGGTGCCGGACACGGAGGAGGCGCGGGCGCTGCTGGCGCTGGTGCGCGAGCTGGAGGTGCCGGCCTGGCTGTCGTACAGCGTGGCGGGCGACCGGACCCGGGCCGGACAGCCGCTGGCGGAGGCCTTCGCGCTGGCCGCGGAGGTGGACGAGGTGGTGGCGGTGGGCGTCAACTGCTGCACGCCGCAGGACGCGGACCGGGCGGTGGCGCTGGCCGCCGAGGTGACCGGTAAGCCGGTGGCGGTCTATCCGAACAGCGGGGAGGAGTGGGACGCCGACCGCCGGGGCTGGCGCGGGGAGCCGACCTTCCGCTCGGCCCGGGTGGGCGGCTGGCTGGCGGACGGTGCTCGGCTGGTCGGCGGCTGCTGCCGGGTCGGGCCGGACGGGATCGCCGCGCTGGCGGCCGAGGTGGCGGTGCGGCGGGGACTCATGAGCGAGCGGAGCGAGCGAACCGATCAGAGGCACGCGTGGGCGAATGCCCCTGCCGAGCGAAGCGAGGCGGGCGCATGAGTGGTCTGGAGGGCTAGAAGCCGATCGAAGGGCCAGGGAGGTTAACACCCGGCCGAGTACGGGTTACCGAGGGGGAAGGTGCACGGACGGACGGCGGCCTGGCAGACTCGTCCCGTCATCACTGCGGTCGACATTGTCGACCGCCTGTCAGCGCGGAGGTACCCATGCCCGGCCCGATCCAGTCGCTATCCCGGGCCGCCGCGATCATGCGCCTGCTGGCGGGCGGTGAGCGTCGGCTGGGCCTGTCCGAGGTCGCGACGGCGCTGGACCTCGCCAAGGGGACCGCGCACGGCATCCTGCGCACGCTCCAGCAGGAGGGGTTCGTCGAGCAGGACCCGGACAGCGGCAAGTACCAGCTGGGCGCCGAGCTGCTGCGGCTCGGCCAGAGCTACCTGGACGTGCACGAGCTGCGGGCGCGGGCGCTGGTGTGGGCGGACGACCTGGCCAGGGCGGCCGGGGAGACCGTGTACCTGGGGGTGCTGCACCAGCAGGGGGTGCTGATCGTGCACCACGTGTTCCGGCCCGACGACACCCGGCAAGTGCTGGAGGTCGGTTCGATGCAGCCGCTCCACAGCACCGCGCTCGGCAAGGTGCTGGTGGCCTACGACCCGGTCGCGCGTGGGGAGTTGGGCGACGGGCCGTACGAGCCGTACACCCTGCGGACGTTGACCGAGGCGACCGACCTGGACGCCGAGTGCGCGCTGATCCGCGAGCGCGGCTGGGCGGACTCGATCGAGGAGACCTGGGAGGGCGTGGCCTCGATCGGCGCGCTGATCCAGGACCGGCGGCGCAACCCGGTGGGCGCGGTGTGCGTCAACGGGCCGGTGGAACGGGTCTGCGAGGACGGCTTCGTGAAGCCCTCGCTGGTCGCCTCGGTGCGCAGCGCGGCGCGCGCGATCTCGCGCGATCTGGGTGCCGGGCGCTTCTGAGCACAGCAGTCGAATCGTCACGCTGAGGCGCGGACGGGCGGTAGCCCTGTCCGCGCCTTGGCGTTTTGTCCCGATTCAGGGCGCTCCGCTGGGTAACTTCGTGGGACCCGTCGAGGGAAGGGTCACAGCTGCGTAACCCCGCCTTGACGTGGGGCCGACCTGGGGAGGAAGCTTCCGCATGACGGTCGACATTGTCGAACGATGGCCGGGAAGATCACTCCCACAGCGCGCTCACCCGCACAGGGATCGACCGGCCGCCTGCCCCCACCCGCACCTCCGGGCCATGACAAGGGAGTCTTTGTGTCCGCGTTCTCCAATGGCGACGTTTTCGTCGGCGAAACCCTCGGCACCGCCGCCCTGATACTCCTCGGCGGTGGCGTCTGCGCCGCCGTGACCCTCAAGAAGTCGAAGGCCCTCAACGCCGGTTGGCTGGCGATCACCTTCGGCTGGGGCTTCGCGGTCCTCATCGCCGCCTACATGACCGGCGCGAAGTCCGGCGCCCACCTCAACCCGGCCGTCACCATCGCGCTCGCGGTCAAGAGCGGCGACTGGAGCCAGGTGCCGCTCTACATCGGCTCCCAGATGCTCGGCGCGATGATCGGCGCCACGCTCGTCTGGCTCACCTACCTCGGCCAGTTCCAGGCCAACGAGGAGCCCACCCTCGGCATCTTCTCGACCGGGCCCGAGATCCGGAACCCGATCCAGAACGTGATCACCGAGGTCATCGGCACCTTCGTGCTCTGCATGGCGATCCTCACCCTCGGCACCACCAAGGGCCTGGGTGACAGCGGCATGGGCACCCTGATCGTGGCCCTGACCGTCGTCGGCATCGGCCTCTCCCTCGGTGGCCCGACCGGCTACGCCATCAACCCGGCCCGTGACCTCGGCCCGCGCATCATGCACTCGATCCTGCCGATCCCGAACAAGGGCAGCTCCGACTGGTCCTACGCCTGGATCCCGGTCGTCGGCCCGATCCTGGGCGGCCTCGCGGCCGGCGGCGTGTACAACGCCCTCTTCTAAAGGCCGGGTTGGAACCCGCCGAGCACGGGGACTGACCGGACGAGCGTGCATCGAACGTCCGTGTCAGACCCACCCACCCCGTAATCCCCCCGAACTTGAGCCGAGGACCCTCCACATGACCTCCACTGGCAACTACATCGCCGCGATCGACCAGGGCACCACCTCCAGCCGCTGCATCATCTTCGGCGCCGACGGCCGGATCGTCGCCGTCGACCAGCAGGAGCACCGGCAGATCTTCCCCCAGCCCGGTTACGTCGAGCACGACGCCACCGAGATCTGGACCCGGGTCCAGTCGGTCGTCCGCGGCGCGCTGGAGAAGGCCGGCCTGACCAAGGACGACATCCGCGCCATCGGCATCACCAACCAGCGCGAGACCACCGTCCTGTGGGACAAGCACACCGGCGAGCCGGTGCACAACGCGCTGGTGTGGCAGGACACCCGCACCGAGGCGCTCTGCCGCGAGCTGGGCCGCAACGTCGGCCAGGACCGCTTCCGCCGCGAGACCGGCCTCCCGCTGGCCAGCTACTTCGCCGGCCCGAAGATCCGCTGGCTGCTGGACAACGTCGAGGGCCTGCGCGAGCGCGCCGAGGCCGGCGACATCCTGTTCGGCACCATGGACACCTGGGTGATCTGGAACCTCACCGGCGGTGTCAACGGCGGCAAGCACGTCACCGACGTGACCAACGCCAGCCGCACCATGCTGATGAACCTGAAGACGCTGGCCTGGGACGAGAGCATCGCCGAGTCGATGGGCGTGCCGATGGCCGTCCTGCCGGAGATCCGGTCCTCCGCCGAGGTGTACGGCGAGGCCGTCGGCGACCTGGCCGGCGTCCCGGTCGCCTCCGCGCTCGGCGACCAGCAGGCCGCGCTGTTCGGCCAGACCTGCTTCGACGAGGGCGAGGCCAAGTCGACCTACGGCACCGGCACCTTCCTGCTGCTGAACACCGGCGAGAAGATCGTCAACTCGTACCACGGCCTGCTGACCACGGTCGGCTACCGGATCGGCGACCAGGCCCCGGTGTACGCGCTGGAGGGTTCGATCGCCGTCACCGGCTCGCTCGTCCAGTGGTTGCGCGACCAGCTCGGCATCATCTCCACCGCCGCCGAGATCGAGACCCTCGCCAACACGGTCGAGGACAACGGCGGCGCCTACTTCGTCCCGGCCTTCTCCGGCCTGTTCGCCCCGTACTGGCGCTCCGACGCCCGCGGTGTGATCGCCGGTCTGACCCGGTACGTCACCAAGGGCCACCTGGCCCGGGCCGTCCTGGAGGCCACCGCCTGGCAGACCCGCGAGGTCGTCGACGCCATGCAGAAGGACTCCGGGGTCGAGCTCACCGCCCTCAAGGTCGACGGCGGCATGACCAGCAACAACCTGCTCATGCAGAACATCGCCGACGTCCTGGACGCCCCGGTCGAGCGCCCGTACGTGGCCGAGACCACCGCCCTCGGCGCCGCCTACGCGGCCGGTCTCGCCGTCGGCTTCTGGAACGACCTCGACACCCTGCGGGCCAACTGGCACCGCGCCGCCGAGTGGACCCCGCGCATGGACGAGGCCACCCGCGAGCGTGAGTACAAGAAGTGGCTCAAGGCCGTGGAGCGCACCATGGGCTGGGTGGAGGAGGACGAGAACAACTGACCGACCAGCCGGTCGGGGCAACGCGCCCCGACCGGCCGCCCGCTGTTCCGGCAACGGGTGTCACCGCGTTTAACCGGCCCGCCGCACCGGGCCGACCGGCCTCTCCCGCAGGGGCCGCACCGCACACGAGAGGAGTAACGGCGCCGCCCGACCAGCGCGCCGTACACAACCACCATGGCAACCATCCCGACCCTGGGCGCCGAGCGCACCGCCGGCCGCACCGCCTCCCGCGCCGAGACCCGCGAGCTGCTCGGCAAGGCCACCTACGACCTGCTGGTGATCGGGGGCGGCATCCTCGGCACGGCCGTCGCCTGGACCGCGTCCCAGGCCGGCCTGAAGGTCGCCATGGTCGACGCCGGCGACTTCGCCGGCGCCACGTCCAGCGCCTCGTCCAAGCTCGTCCACGGCGGTCTGCGCTACCTGCAGACCGGCGCGGTCAAGCTGGTGGCGGAGAACCACAAGGAGCGCCGCGCGCTCTCCACCGACGTGGCCCCGCACCTGGTCAACCCGCTGACCTTCTTCGTGCCGGTCTACAAGGGCGGCCCGCACGGCGCGGCCAAGCTCGGCGCCGGCGTGTTCCTGTACTCGGCGCTGTCCGCCTTCCGCGACGGCATGGGCCGGGTCTCCACCGCCGCGCACGCCGCCCAGCAGGTGCCCGCGCTGCGCACCGAGGGCCTGCGCTCGGTGGCCGTCTACGGCGACCACCAGATGAACGACTCGCGCGTCGCGGTGATGACCGTGCGCGCCGCGGTCGACGCCGGCGCCGTGGTGCTCAACCACGCCGAGGTCACCGGGCTGCGCTTCACCGCCGGCCGGGTCACCGGCGCCGAGGTGCGCGACCGCCTGGACGGCGACGAGTTCGGCATCAACGCCCGCCTGGTGCTCAACGCCACCGGCCCGTGGGTGGACCACCTGCGCACGATGGAGGACGCCGGCGCCGCGCCGTCGATCCGCCTCTCCAAGGGCGCGCACGTCGTGGTCAAGCGCCGTTCCCCGTGGCGCGCCGCGCTGACCATCCCGATCGACAAGTACCGCGTCTCCTTCGCCATCCCGTGGGAGGACCACGTCCTGCTCGGCACCACCGACGAGGAGTACACCGGCGACCCGAAGGACGTCCGGGCCACCGACGCGGACATCGACCAGATCATGGGCGAGGCCGCGCACGCGATCCGCGACGAGCACCTCGACCGCGACCTGATCACCTACGCCTTCGCCGGCCTGCGCGTGCTGCCGGGCGGCCCGGGCGACACCGCCGCCGCCAAGCGCGAGACGGTCGTCACCGAGGGCCGCGGCGGCATGCTGTCGGTCTCCGGCGGCAAGTGGACCACCTACCGTCACATCGGCCGCACCGTGCTGGAGAAGCTGGCCCACGTGCCCGGCACCAGCCTCGCCGAGGACATGTCCCCGATCGCCCCGACCGTGCCGCTGCCGGGCGTCGGCGCTCCGAACGCGGTGGCCCACCGCCTGCTGATCGACCGTGAGCCGGGCTCGCGGATGGAGCCGCTGGTGGCCAAGCACCTGGCCAGCCACTACGGCACCCTCTCCTTCGAGATCGCCCGCATGATCGACGAGAACCCGGAGCTCGGCCGGCCGATCCACGAGGACGGGCCGGACGTCTGGGCGCAGGTCGCGTACGCGGCCGACAGCGAGTGGGCGTACACGGCGGACGACGTGCTGCGTCGCCGTACCACCATGACGGTCCGCGGGCTGGACACGCCGGAGATCCGGGCCGAGGTCGAGGCCTTCCTCGCGAAGCGCGGAACCAAGTAAACACAGCCTCGCGAAGCGCGGAACCAAGTAGGCACAGCCTCGCGAAGCGTGGAGCCAAGTAAGCACGGCCTGGCGGAGCGCGCGGGTAGGTAGGCGCAAGGTCTGGCAAGCAACTCGCTGGTGACGGGCGGGCGTTCGGGTTTCCGAGCGCCCGCCCGTCGTCGTCATACGACGGCGCCCGCCTTGATGACGTGCTTCAGGTGGCGGCCGGGGCGGGTGAGGACGGTGAGGTCGTCCAGGGGGTCGCCGTCGACGACGAGGAGGTCGGCGTGGGCACCCGGGGCCAGGGTGCCGATCTCCCCCGCCATGCCGAGCAGCCGTGCCGCCGTCGTGGTGGCCGAGCGGAGTACGTCGGCGGGCGGCTGGACCTCTGCGCGGAGCGTGAACTCCTCCAACTGCGCCGGGTGCAGCGGACCCAGCAGGTCGCTGCCGTACACCAGGTTGACGCCCGCGCGGTGGGCGCGCTCCAGGGCGGCCAGGCCCTGGTCCCGGACCTCGGCCAGCTTGCCGAGGGAGGACGGCGGCAGGCCGGAGCCGGCGCCGAGCCCGGCCGTCTGCGCGTACGCGACCAGCGTGGGCACCAGGAACGCGTCCTTCTCCAGCAGCAGCCCGATGTTGGCGTCGTCCAGCAGGTTGCCGTGCTCGACGCAGCGCACCCCGGCCCGCAGCGCGCGGTCGATCGCGCGCGGATGGTAGGCGTGCACGGTGACGTAGCGGTTGTGGTTCTCCGCCTCCTCGACGGCCGCCCGGATCTCCTCCTCGCTGTACTGGACGGCGGCGATCTCGTCGTGCGGGGAGGCGACGCCGCCGGAGAGCAGGACCTTCAGGTGGGCGGCGCCCTTGCGGAACTCGTCCCGGGCGGCGGCGCGGACGGCGTCCACGCCGTCGGCGATCCGGCCGAAGTCGGGGCGGGACTCGCAGCAGGGCACCGAGTCGTCCCCGAGCGGGCGCAGGTCACCGTGGCCGCCGGTCTGGGAGAGCGCCTTGCCACCGAAGATCAGCCGCGGACCGAGCGCCAAGCCCTCGTCCAGGGCCCGGGCCATGCCGTGGTCGGCGCCGCCCACGTCGCGGACGGTGGTGAAACCGCGGCGCAGCATCCGCTCGGCCTCGGCGAGGGCCCGGACGGTGAGGTAACCAGGGGTCCAGTTCGCCACCGCGGCGAGGTCGAGGGTCGTGACCAACAGGTGGACGTGGGCGTCGATCAGGCCGGGCAGGACGGTGGCGCCCGCGGCGTCCAGGACCCGGACGCCCTCGGCGGCGGCGGGCGGGCGGCCGGTGCCGGTGGCGGCGATCCGGCCGTCGGCGGCCTCGATCCAGCCCCGGTCGGTCCGGGTGCCGTCCTCGGGGTGGAGCAGGTGGGCGTTGGTGATCAGCAGCCGGGTCGGTCGGGTCATGGCGGTTGTCCCCTCCAGTTCAGTACGGGCCGTATTGAATACGACTCGTACTGAATACACCATGTATCGTTCTCCCGTGAACCCACCCCCGGCCGAGACCGCCGCTCCCCGACCGCCCCGCCGCCGTGTCCACACCCGGGCCCGGCTGCTCGCCGCGGCGAGCGAGCTCTTCCTCACCGTCGGCTTCGGGCGCACCAGCATCGAGGACGTCTGCGCCGCGGCCGGCTACACCCGCGGGGCCTTCTACTCGAACTTCGCCGGCAAGGAGGACCTGCTGCTGGCGCTCTTCGACGACCAGGCGGCCGCACGGATGGCCGAGCTGGAGAAACTGGCCGCCGCCTGCGAGGCACTGGCGCCGCAGGAGCGGGCCCGACTGCTGGTCGAAGCGCTGCTGCGGGTCGAGCCCGCGGAGACCGGGTGGATCCTGCTGTTCCTGGAGTTCCGGCTGGTCGCGGCCCGGTCCGAGGCGCTGGCCGAGCAGGTCGCCGCACACGACCGGACGCTGGTGCGGGCAGCGGCGGACGTCCTGGAGCGGGCGCTGCCCGAGCTGGTGCCCCCGGGGGCGAGTGCCCGGCAGGCGGCGGCGGTGATCCTGGCGGCGCGCGAGGGCCTGCTGGCCCGTACGGCGGCGGGCGGCGCGGTCGCGGACGAACTGCTGGAGGCGACGACGGCGGTCCTGTCGGGGCTGCTGGGGCACTGACGGAACGCCGAAGGGGCGGCACCCGTACGGTACGGGTGCCGCCCCTTCGTGCGCGCCTCGCGGGCTAGATGATCAGGCTCAGCGGCAGGATGAGGGCTATCGCGACCACCGAGATCACCGTCTCCATCACCGACCAGGACTTCAGCGTCTGCCCGACGCTCATCCCGAAGTACTCCTTCACCAGCCAGAAGCCGGCGTCGTTGACGTGCGAGAGGAACAGCGAACCGGCGCCGACCGCGAGCACCAGCAGCGCCGAGTGGGTCGAGGACATGGAGGCGGCGAGCGGGGAGACGATGCCGGCCGCGGTGATGGTGGCGACCGTCGCCGAGCCGGTGGCCAGGCGGATCAGCACCGCGATCAGCCAGCCCAGCAGCAGCCCCGAGATGTGCCACTGGCTCGACCAGTGGCTGACCATGTCGCCGACGCCCACGTCGATCAGGGTCTGCTTGAAGCCGCCGCCCGCGCCGACGATGAACACGATGCCCGCGATCGGGCCGAGCGACCTGCCGACGGTCTCGGAGATCCGGGCCTTGTCGAAGCCGGCCGCCTTGCCGAGGGTGAGCATGGCGAGCAGGGTCGCGGCGAGCAGCGCGATCAGCGGGGAGCCGATGAAGTCGAACACCCGCTGGCCCATCGCCTTCGGGTCGTCGATCACCACGTCGGCCAGGGCCTTGCCGAGCATCAGCACGACCGGCAGCAGGATGGTCGCCAGCACCGCGCCGAAGGACGGAGTGCGCTCGCGCTTGACCGTCTCCTCGGGCGCGATGGCGGTCGGGATCTCCAGCGGGCCCACCCAGCGCTCCGCCACCCGGGCGAACAGCGGACCGGCGATGACCAGGGTCGGGATCGCGATCAGCAGACCGAGCGCCAGGGTGACGCCGAGGTCGGCCTTCAGGGCGTCGATGGCCACCAGCGGACCCGGGTGCGGGGGAACGAGGCCGTGCAGCACCGACAGGCCGGCCAGGGCCGGAATGCCGACCCGCAGCAGCGGCACGTTGCCGCGGCGGGCGACCAGCAGCACGATCGGGATCAGCAGGACGACGCCGACCTCGAAGAACAGCGGTAGGCCGAGCACGGCGGCGATCAGCGCCATCGCCCAGGGCAGCGCCTTGTTGCCGGTCCGGGACAGCACGGTGTCCGCGATGATGTTGGCGCCGCCCGAGTCCGCGAGCAGCTTGCCGAGCATCGCGCCCAGGCCGATCAGCAGACCGACGCTGGCCACGGTGGAGCCGAAGCCCGTCGAGAAGCTGCTCAGCAGCTTGTCGAAGGGCGCGCCCGCGATGGCGGCCAGCAGGCCGGAGCCGATCGTCAGGGCGAGGAAGGGGTGCAGCTTCAGCTTGGTGATCGCCAGCACGATCGCACCGATGCTGACCAGCACCGCGATCAGCAGCTGGGAGTTGCTGCCGGTGTGGGGCAGGGCCGGTGGGGCGGCCGCCAGGAGGAGGGTGGGGGCATTACTCACGCGAGGTCTCCATTGACGGGCCGCAGCAGTACCACGGCCTTCTCGACGAGTTCTTCGGGGGACGGGCCCACGTCCAGGACGGCGCCGCGCTCGTCCGCGCCCAGGGGTTCCAGGACGGCGTACTGGGAGCCGAGCAGCGACGCCGGCATGAAGTGGCCGGTGCGGTGGGAGAGCCGGTCCTCGACCAGCTCGTGCCCGCCGCTGAGGTGCAGGAAGAAGGCATCCGGGGCGTCCACGCGCAGGATGTCGCGGTAGCCGTGCTTCAGCGCCGAGCAGGTGACCACGCCGCCGGTGCCGGCCTCGGTGCGCTCCTTGAGCCAGGCGCCGATGGCGCGCAGCCAGGGCTCGCGGTCCTGGTCGTCCAGCGGGATGCCGGCGGACATCTTGGCGATGTTCGCCGGCGGGTGGAAGTCGTCCGCCTCGGCGAAGGGGAGATCGAGGCGGTCGGCCAGGAGGCGGGCCAGGGTCGTCTTGCCGACGCCGGAGACGCCCATCACCACGACGGTGAGGGGTGCGACCGGGTGGTCGTGGTTCTCGACGCTGAGAGCCATGGGTGGTGCTCCTTCGTTGCAGGCCGCCACTATCGCTTCAAAGATATGACGTATTCAAGTGCCAGAAACCAAATCGTCATACTTTTACTTCCCTGGGGGCGGGGCCTGGGAAGCGGGGGGTGCCCACGGCGCCGGGGGTGGGCGGGGCCCGGGCCGGGGCGTCGGGGCTGCGCGGGGGCCGTGATGGGGGGCGACGGCTCGACGGGTGGGTGAGGCGGGTCACGCGCGCACCGGAGGGTGACGTGGGGCTCTGGGCGGTGGACGTCTACGCTGGGCGGATGGAGATCCAGGGGCTGCCCGGTCGGGTGCTTGACGAGCTCGGGCCGGCGATCGCGTCGGGGGAGATTCCCGAGGGCGCGGTGCTGCGCGGGGAGGATCTGGAGGAGCGGTTCGGGGTGTCCCGGACAGTGGTCCGGGAAGCGGTGCGAGTCCTGGAAGGGATGCGCCTGGTGGCCTCCCGGCGACGGGTCGGGATCACCGTGCAACCCAAGTCGCTCTGGGACGTGTTCGACCCGATGGTGATCCGCTGGCGGCTGGCCGGCTCGGACCGCTCGGCCCAGCTACGCTCGCTCGGCTCACTGCGGGTGGCCGTCGAGCCCGCCGCGGCCGCGCTCGCCGCCGTCCACGCCACCGACGACGACCGGCGCGAACTCAGCTCGCTGGCCGTTGAGTTGACGGTCACCGCACGGGCCGCCGACCTGACCACCTTCCTCGGGCACGACATCGCCTTCCACTCCCTGGTCCTGCGCGCCTCCGGCAACGAGATGTTCGCCCACCTCGGGGACACCGTGGGGGCGGTGCTCACCGGGCGGACCGAGTACCATCTGATGCCCCATCAGCCGGAGTCGTACGCGATCCGGTTGCACCGCGAGGTCGCGGAGGCGATCTGCGCGGGGGACGCCGCCCACGCCGAGGCGGCGATGCGGACGATCGTGACGGGCGCTCTGGAGGAGCTCAACCAGCAGTTGGGCTGAGCGCCCTGCCCGGCGCGTGCGCCGACGGGACGCTGCCGCATGCCCGGATGGCACGATTTGGCGGCAGTTCGGTGGATTCGGACGCATGGTCCTGGTTCGGTGGGGCAGAGTGAGGCAAGGGGGCGCTTTTTGTGTGCGCCCGTTCCGTGTCCGCCATCGAATTCGCGCCTGGGGGTCGCCCGATGTCCGTGCCACGCCGCCGTCGCCGCCTGCCCGACGAGGTGCGCGCCGCCGCAGTCCGGGCGGTGCTCTGCCTGGCCTTCACCCTGGTCGGCGTGGTGGTCGCGACCTTGTCCTCGTACGCGGGCAGTTGGCTGATGACGCCCGCGCTGATGGCGATGGGGCTCGGGGTGTTCGGCACGATGTGGTGCCTGCTGGAGATCCTGATCTCCCGCCAGGTCGCCGCCCAGCGGATGCGCGGTCCGAACTCCGCGTACCCGATGGCGGGCAGCCGGGTGGCCCCCGATCCGCTGGCCGCCCGGCCGCTCCCCCGCCCCGGCGGCGCGCCGCAGCAGCCGTACCCGCCGCAACAGCCGTACCAGCGCCGGGTGCCGACCGCGTAGCCGACAGCACCCGACCCGGCGTCAGGGCGCTCCCCTAGAGTCGGGCGCATGAAGTTCTTCCGTTCCAAGGCAGCACCCCAGTACGACCCCGACCTCACCGCCCTGACGACCGACCAGGCCGACCACCTGCGCGAGCTGGTCCGGCAGCACCACGCGGGCATCGGTGTGCGGGCGACCGTCACCGGCCAGTTCGTCCAACGGGCCGAGGGCACCAGCAACCTGTACAACCTCGCCGAGTTCTGCCGCCGCGCCGAGCCGGGCGAGTGGCCCCAGCTGGTGGAGCGCCACTTCCGTGCCCTGGCCGGCGCCGACGAGTCCACCCCGCAGGGGCAGGACGACGTCCTCCGCTGCGCCTACCTCCGGCTGATCGCCGACGACGCGATCCCGGCCGAGATGGCGCCCTCGTTCAGCTACCTCCGGCCGGTCGCGACCGGCCTCATGGAGGCGCTCTGCCTCGACCTGCCCGACACCGTGCGGACGCTGGACGACCGCTTCGTCGCCGAGATCGGCCTGGAACGGCTGCGGGCCGCCGGGCGGGCCAACCTGATCGCCGATCCGGTGGAGTTCGACGTCCTGGAGGGCCCGACCGAGGGCTCGACCCTGTACGCGGTGACCGGCGGCTCGATGTTCACGGCCAGCAAGGCGCTGGTGCTGGAGGAACTGGCCCGCGCGGTGACCGGACACGAACTCCCGCGGGACGGAGCCCTGTTCACCGCGCCCAGCCGGGACTACCTGTTCTTCCACCCGTTGGCCGAGCCGCGCGTGGCGGGCGCCGTCAACGACTTGGCCTCGATCGCGCTGCGCGTCCACTCGGAGAACCCGGGGCCGCTCTCACCCCGGCTCTACTGGTGGCACCAGGGCACGGTGACCAACCTGACGCGGATCGACGAGGCCCAGCGCTCCTTCTCCGTCGCGCCGCCCGCCGAACTCATGGCGATCCTGCGCCGGTTGAAGGACAGCTAGTCCAGCGGGACCGCCCGGTAGTGGGTGGTCAGCCGGCCGTCGTCGCCCAGGACGTGGAAGGCGAGCATCGGCGGGTGGTCGAAGGAGATACCGCTCCCGCCCTCGCAGGGCAGCGTGATGGTGGAGACCACGCCGGGCGCGACCAGCACCGGCAGTCCGGCGAAGGTGGTCGCGGCGGGGGTGTGGGAGTGGCCGCAGAGCAGGGCGGTGACCCGGGGGTGGCGGCCCAGCACCTGCGCCAGGCGCTCCTCGCCGAACTGGCGGATACCGTCGACGAACGGGAGGTGCAGCTCGACGGGCGGGTGGTGGAAGGCCACCAGGGCGGGCAGATCGGTACGGCCTTCGGCGAGTCGGGCGTCCAGCCAGTCGAGCGTGCGGTCGTCCAGCAGGCCGTCGTGCCGGCCGGGGATGGACGAGTCGAGCATCAGGACGTCGGCGCCGGGCAGTCGGTGCAGCCGGTTCACCGGCTCCTCCCCCGGCTCCTCGCCGAGCAGCACCTCCCGGTACGGCGCCCGGATGTCGTGGTTGCCGGGGCAGGTGAGTATCGGGTGCCGGGAGGTCAGCACCTTGGCCACCTGCTCGTACTCGGCGGGCAGGCCGTGGTCGGCGAGGTCGCCGGTGACCAGCACCGCGTCCAGCGGGCCGGGCAGGGCGTTGAGGTACGCCATCACCTGCTCGGCCCGCCGCCGGGCCCGCTTGCCGCGGTCCCGGCGGTGGTCCTGGCCGAGGTGGATGTCACTGAGGTGCGCGATCGTCAGCATGGTGATCACGCTAGTCAGTTCAGGACTGCGCGGGAACCTCCGCGGGGCGCTTGAACATCCGGGTGGCGGTGATCTCGCCGTGGATGGTCGGGCCGTCCGGGTCCGGCTGGGCCGGCAGTCCGGGGCGCAGGTGCTCCTCCACCGAGATGTACTTGAGGCCGGCCCGCAGGTCGGCGTCGTTGCGCAGGCGGATCACCAGCGGGAACTCGGCGAGCGCCGTGGTGTCGAACAGGCCGGTGGTGTAGATGAGCTGGACGCCGAGCGCGTCGGCCACGGCCCGCTGGAGCTCCAGCAGGTAGGTGGCGTTGGCGCGGCCGATCGGGTTGTCCAGGAACAGCGTGCCCGCGTGGCGCAGCTGGGACTGGCCGCGGTCGTTGGCGCGCAGCGCGGCCATCGTGCAGTAGAGCGCGATGGCGGCGGTGAGCAGCTGGCCGCCGGAGAAGACGTCGGACATCTGGCCGACGCCGACCCGCTCGGCGCGCAGCACCGCGTCGGGCTTGAGGATCTCGACGCTGACGCCCTTGGGGCCGATCGCGGCGGCGACGCCGCGCAGCAGCAGGGACATGCCGTCGCGGCGCAGGTCGCTGTTCTTCTTGACGGCGGCGCGGGTGGCCTCGTCGATGACCTCGCCGAGGCGCTCGACCAGGGTGGCGTGGTCCGGGTCCTCGAAGCGGATCCGCAGGAACTCCTGGCCGGACCACTCCCCCAGGCCCTCGGGCAGCCGGGACAGCCGCTGGGCGGCGCGCAGGGTGGTCAGCGAGGACTCGACCAGGCCGCGCAGCCGGTCCACGATCGAGCCGCGGTTCTTCTCCAGCTGGGCGAGCTCGTCGGTGAGTACCCGCAGCCGGGGGGCGAAGGCCGCGGCCCAGGCGGCGGCGTGCTCGGGCAGCGCGGAGGCGGGCAGTTCGCGGATCTGCTGGCGGGCGGGGGTGCGGACGGCCTCGTAGCGGGCGGCGTTGGCGTGCCGGACCAGTGCGTCGGAGGCGTCGCGGACGGCGAGTTCGGCGGAGGAGAGCTCGCCGGCCGCGGTACGGAGGGTGCGGCGGGCCTCGGTGGAGGTGGTCCGGGCCTCGGTCAGGGAGCCGAGGTACGGCTCGGCCGGGTCGTCCGCGTCCTCCTGGTGGTCGCGCAGGCCGTCGCGCAGCTGGCCGGCCAGTTCGTCGAAGTCGGCGGCGGCGGACTGGGCGGTGTCGTAGGTGCGCTGGAGGTCGGTGTGCGCGGTGCGGGCGGCGTCCACGGCCTCGCGGCACTCGGCGAGCCGGCTGGTGGCGGTGCGCAGCAGGGTCTGGGCGTGCTCGGGGTCGGTCGGGACGAGGTCCTCGGGCAGCTCGGTGTGCGCCTCGCCGTCGGCGGGGGCGGAGCGTTCGGCCTCGCCGCGCAGGCGGCCGAGTTGCTCGCTGGCGGCGGCGGAGCGGGCCTCGATGGTGGCGACCAGCTCCTCGGCGCGGACGGCGGCGGCCTGGCGGGCCGGGCCGTCGGCGCCGTCGGGGCTGCCGAGCAGCTCCTCGGCGCGGGTGCGGACCTTGTTGGTGAGGCGGTCGAGTTCGGCCGCGGCGCCGGCCTCGTCGCCCTCGGCGCGGGCCTGTTCGGCGCGCAGGTCGGCGCCGACGCCGACCTTCTCGTAGAGCTGGGAGGCGGCCCGGTAGGCCTCGCGCAGGGCGGGCAGTGCGGCGGGGGCGGTCTGCTCGGCGGGCTCGTCGGACTGCTCGGCGGCGGGGATCTCGGCGCGCTCGGCGCGCAGCGCGCGGCCGGTGCGGCGGGCGTCGTCGGCGGCGCGCTGGGCGGCGCGGCGGTCCTCGTCGCAGGTGCGGGCGCGTTCGGCGCAGACGGCCTGGCGGCGGTCGCACTCGGTGGCGTCCTCGCCCAACTCGCGCTGGCGGCGGGCCCAGTTGGCGCGTTCGCGCAGTCGGAAGGCGAGGCCGGAGAGGGCGTCGGCGCGGCGGCGGGCGCGCTGGGCGGCCTCGCGGTGCTCCTCGTGTGCGGAGGCGGCGGTGGCGTGGTCGGTCTCGGCCTCGTCGTGGTCGGCGCGCAGGGTGGCCAGCGCGGCGGCGGACTGCTCGGCATGCTCGCGGGCCGCCTCGGCGGCTGCGGCGAGCTCGGCGAGGGTGCCGGGCGGGCAGCTGGCGTGCCAGGAGGCGAGGCGGGCGGCGAGGGCGCGGTCGGCGCCGAGACGGCCGGCGAGTTCGCGGATGTGCTCCTCGCGGGCACTGGCGCGGGCGCGCAGTTCGCGGCGCTCGTCGTCGGCGGCGGACTCGTCGTGCATGGCCGGGTTCGGCGGCACCAGGAAGAACGCGGGCTCGGCGGTGATCGGGGCGATCAGCGAGGCGGCGGCGCCCACGGCCACGGTGGAGCGCGGCAGCAGGGCGGCGGCCTGCAGGGCCTCGCGGGCGCGCTCCAGCGAGGACGGGTCGGTGACGACGACGCCGTCGACCAGTTCGGGGCGGGCGGCGAGGATCGCCTCGTGGTCGGCCGGGTCGACGGACTGGGCGAGGTAGCGCCAGCCGGGCAGGGCCGGGATGCCGTGCTCGGCGAGGTACTCGACGGTGGCCAGCACGTCGGGGCCGGGCGGCAGCAGGCCGCCGTCGCCGAGCGCGGCGAGGATGCGGGAGTCGTCGGCGGCGGCGGTGCGCAGGTCGAACAGGGTGCGCTCGGCGGTGGCGATGGCCTCGTCGAGGAGTTCGCGAAGGTACTCGGCGTTGCGGTCGAGCACGGCGGGGGTGAGGAAGCCGGCGTCCTCGTCGGCGCCCTCTTGGTAGGGCGTCAGGGAGAGCAGGTCGGCGAGCCGCTGCTCGGTGGCGAGCAGGGCGGCGGTGCGCTGTTCGGCGGCCAGGGCCCGGGCGGCTCCCTTGCGGGCGTCGCCGGCCCGCTCGGCGGCGAGTTCGGCGCGCGAGGTGGCCGCGGCGGCCTCGCGCAGCCGGGTGGCGGAGGCCTCGGCGGCGGTGCGGGCCTGGGCGAGGGACGCGGCGGCGGCCTTCTCGACGTCGGCGGCGTGCAGTGCGGCGCGGGCCGGGTCCACGTCGCCGTCGGCGTCGATGAAGCCGGCCTCGACGGCGGCGGCGGTCTCCTGTTCGACCTCGGTGAGGCGCTGGCGCAGGTGCTCGGCCTCGCTGCGGGCCTTCTGGGCGGCGGTGGCGGCCTCGGTGGCGTCGGACTGCGCCTTGGCGCCGTCCGCCTGGAGCTCGCCGGCGCGCTGCTCCTCGGTGTCGGCGCGGGACTCGGCGGCCGCGGCGGCGGCCTCCAGGGCGCGGGCGAGCGCGGTGGCGGCGGCGGCGCGGGCGGCGAGCGCGGGGGCGGCGTCCAGCTCGGCCTCGCGGATGGCGGCGGCGACCCGGGCGACCCGGTCGGCGGCGGCGCGGTGGCGCAGTACGGCTTCGGCGGCCTGCCAGGCGGAGTGCAGGGTGCGGGCGTCGATGAGTTCGCGGCGCAGTGCGGCGGCCTCGGCGGTGGCCGCGGCGAGGCTCAACGTGGCGTGCCGGTGGGTGAGTTCGTCGGCGATCAGGCTGTGCCGGGTGCGGTCGGCCTCGGCGGCGGTGACGGCGCTCGCGGCGGCGGCGACCTCGATGGCGAGGTCCTGGGCGCGGTCGCGTTCGGCGGCGGCACGGGAGGTGAGGGCGTGGGCGAGGCGGCGGGTGCGGCGTTCGGCGGTGCGGTGGGCCTCGCGGACGGTCTCGCGGGCGGTGGTGGCCTCGACGATGCGTTCCAGCAGGTCGAGCGAGCCGGCGGTGAAGTCGCGTTCGGCGGTGAGTTCGGCGCGGCGGCCGAGCTTGGCGGCGAAGCCGTGCACGAGGTCGGCGAGGCCGTCGGTGTCCCGGGTGTCGGTGACGGCGCGCAGCAGCAGGTCGGTGAAGTCGCTGTCGTGCTTGACCGCGAAGAGGCCGGCCGCCTCGCCCTCGTCGGCGTTCATCTCGCGCTGGTAGCGGAAGAGTTCGGGGTCGAGGCCGAGTTCGCCGAGGTGCTCGGTCCAGCGGTCGTGGCCGTCCTCGAAGACCAGGTCGAGGTGGGGGTGGGCCTTTCCGGCCTCGGTGAGGGCGTCGCGGAAGCCCTTCATGGTGCGGCGACGGCCGCGGGCCTTCTGGTCGCCGGCCAGGCTGACCCGTTCGGCGACCGGCAGCGAGTCGAGGGTGAGGCCGGGGCCGGGGCGGAAGGAGTACCAGGTCTCGGCGAACTTGCGCGGGTCGGAGGAGACCTGGCGGCCGCGCCACTCGCTGACCTTGCCGACCACGATCAGCTCACCGGTGACGGTGTGTTGCCACTCCAGGGCGACGTGGCCGCAGTCGTCGGCGAGCAGGAACTTGCGCAGCACGCCGGAGCTGGCGCCACCGAGGGTGTTGCGGTGGCCGGGGAGCATCACCGAGAAGATCAGCTTGAGCAGGACGGACTTGCCGCCGCCGTTCTCCAGGAAGAGCACTCCGGCCGGGGCGGGGCGGCGGACCGGCCCGTCGGTGTCCTCGCCGAACAGGCCGATCTGCTGCGGGGCCGGGTCGGCGACGGGCTCGCCGACGCCGCGCAGGTCGAGCACCGTGTCGGCGTAGCGGGCGCCGGCCGGTCCGATCGAGTAGAGGCGGACCCGGTTGAGCTCGTACATGTGCGGCGGTTCTCCGTGCGTCTATGGGGCGTCTGTGGGGCTGTCAGAGCGAGTGGAACGGCAGGCCGGCGTCGGCGACCAGTTCGTCGCCGGTGTCCGGCGGCAGCAGGCTGGCGGTGCCGTCGGAGACCGGGACGATGCCGAGGTCGAGCAGTTCGGCCATCGCGGCGCTGCCGGCCAGGTCGCGGACCTGGAGCTGGTAGCGGGCGGTGGTGCGGTAGGTGCCGCCGGAGTCGTCGGAGACCTTCTGCAGGAAGCCGGAGTCGACCAGGAACATGACGGCCTTGGCGACGATGCCGATGGTGGAGCCGGAGAGGCGGCGGGCGTCCTTGGTGGCGCCGGTGGCGGTGCGCCGGGCCCAGACCCGCCAGGCGGCCTCCAGGCCGGGGGCGTCGGAGGCCGGGTCGGTGTTGGCGCCCTCGGCGTCGGCCTGCTCCTCCAGCCGCCGGCAGGCCTGGCGGACGAAGGAGTCGACGCCGTTGACGGTGATCCGGCCGAGGTAGCCGTCGTCGGCGAGGTCCTCGGGCCGGGGGAAGGCCATGGCGGCGACGGCGAGGTGGGCCAGGCCGTGCAGGAAGCGGTCGGTGGACTCGGAGGCGGCGCGGCGCGAGTAGTCGCCCATCCGGACGGCGAACAGCGAGTCCTCGGCGGCGGCGACGGCCATGCCGGCCCGCGGCGACACCTCCAGGACGACCAGGCCCATGCCGGTGGCGATGGCGTCGGCGAGGCGGGCGAACGGCGGGTCCTCGCGGTGGCGGCGCACGAGCTCGGCGTATTCGGCGTCGCGGGCGGGGAGCAGCTTGGCCTGGAGGCCGAAGGAGACCAGGCGGGCGGCGTCGGCGACGTCGGCGGGGGTGATCGGCGCGGGGGCCGCGGGTTCGGTCTCCGCCGCCCAGGACGTGTCGTGGTGGGTCGTCACGGGCGGTGCTCCTCGGGGGTGGCGCGGTGGTTACGGTTGGTCAAGGTGGGTGCCTGCGGGTGTCGGTGCCCGGCCGGTCAGCCGGCGTCCTTGCGGTCGGCGGCCATGCCGACCGCGTCGAGCAGGGCGCTGCCGACGATCAGGTCGGCGCCGCCGAACTCCGGGTCGTGCAGCGGGGTGCCGTCGTCCACGGCGAACAGCAGCCGCTCCTCGCCCTGGCGGTAGGCCGTGCCGACCGGCGGGCTGGCCGCGTGCACCGCCAACAGGGCGACCAGGTAAGGGAGTTCCGGGTCCTGCTGGCGGGCGTCGGCGAGCAGGCCGGAGAGCCGGCGGGGGGCGTCCGGGGGCAGCTCGAGCAACTCCAGGGCGGATTCCAGCTGGGCTTCGGAGAAGCGGCTGTCGTCCGGGGTGGCGACCAGGTCCGGGTCGGGCAGCTCGGCGCCGAGGTGCTCGCGCTCGACCGGCGGGGTGAGCAGCAGATCGACCAGGTCGGCGACCCGGACGGAGACGGGCGTACGCAGTCCGGCGCCTCGGGTGAAGAAGGCGCCGGTGGGGCGGACGGCCTGCTCTATCGGCAGCCGCAGCACGGGGGCGAGCAGCTGTCCGTACA
This sequence comes from Kitasatospora sp. NPDC058190, assembly GCF_042883685.1. Lineage (NCBI taxonomy): Bacteria > Bacillati > Actinomycetota > Actinomycetes > Kitasatosporales > Streptomycetaceae > Kitasatospora > Kitasatospora sp. NPDC058190. Next base: position 9,941 of record NZ_JBHVVI010000091.1, on the reverse strand, counting down.
GGTCGATGCCGCTGCGGGCGCCGGGGGTGGCGAAGGCCTGGCGGTCCTGCTCGGCGCGGAACAGCGGGCCGGCCTCCAGCAGGCGGGTCTGCAGCTTCGTGTGGCGACGGATGCAGTCCTTGACGATGTCGAGCAGCTCGGCGGCGCGGCGCTTGTGCTCGGCCCCTTCAGGAGTGTGGGGCTCGGCCTCGTCGCGGGCCTTGCGGATGTTGGTGAGAATCGCGTTCTCGTGCCGGTAGCGGTCGGCGATGTGGTCCAGCGCCTCGTCGATGAGGTCCGGAATCGTCTTCATCCAGTCGACTGCGCGGACGTTGCGGCGGGTGGCGTCGAGGGCGCGGCGCAGCGTCTCGGCGTACTGGACGGTGCGGTAGCGGGCCTGCTCGGCGGCGAGCTGGGCGTCGGCCAGCCGGCCGCGGCGGATCAGCACCTCCAGCTTGACCTCGGCGGCGATCTGGGCCGAGGTGACGTCGGTGTCGAGCGCGCCGACCAGGACGTTGACGGCCTCGTCGGTGGTGCGCAGGTAGACGCCGCCGTCGGGGCCGGGGACCTCCTCGATCAGCTTGAAGTCGTAGTCGCGGCGGACGTACTCGCCGTCCGCGCCGAAGGTGCCGTAGACGGCGCGGAAGCCGCGGTCCACGCTGCCGACGTTGATCAGCGACTCCAGCACCCAGCGGGCGACCCGCTCGTGCTCGGCGGCGTGACGGGTCGGGGCCTGGGCGGCGACCCGGGGCAGCAGCCGGGCGAGCACTATCTCGCGGTCGGCCCCGGTGTCGAAGTCCATGTGCAGGGTGACCAGGTCGATCGCGGCGAGTCCGACCTCGGCCATCGCGTAGCCGCCGAACTCGCCGGCCAGGTTGACCTTGCGGTTGTCCAGGTCGTGCAGCGGGGCGGTGCAGGCCAGCGCCTTGAGCCGGCGGGCCAGGCCTTCGTCGGCGGCGGGGCCGGGCGCGGGCCGCGCGGCGGGCACGGTGGCGCCGGCGGCCGGCTGGAGGCCGGGCTCGGTGGGCGGGTCAGCGATGGCGGTCACGGAGGACAAGATTAGAGGTTCGCACCGACATCGACCGAAACGGACCTTGCGAGCGGGCCCGGCGGCAGGTGGGCGGCCGTACGCGAGCTCGATTCAGAACGGGGTTTCGACGGAATTCCGCCATTCCCGAACCGGTATTCGAGAAAGCCGTGAGGGCGGCAGGGTGGTTCGGTGATGATCGACGCATGATCACCCGACTGGCGAAAGCGGGCCTCGCCGCCGCGCTGTCCGTGACCACCCTCAGCACCGGAGCCGCCGTCGCCACGGCCGCACCCGCCGATGCGCCGAGCCCTTCGGCGCAGCACGTGACGGTCTCGCTGAACGGCTACCTGCCGAGCACCACCCCGCCCGGACCGGGCCAGTTCTCGGTGTACTGGGTCTCGGCCGGGACGGCCGACCTCACCGGGCCGACCCACATCACCCTCGACCTGCCGCAGGGGCTCACCACCGACGGCGCGATGTTCTACTCCACGCCGTACGACTACACCTTCACCGAGACCGTCTCGCCGGACGGCCGCCACCTGGACGCCGTCCTGGTGGGCTCCCGGCGGGTCGGCTTCTCCGAGTTCATGAAGCTGCACGTGTACGGCGACCCGACCAAGGCCTCCGGCCAGCTGGTCGCGACCATCGGCAACCCGAACGACACCGACCCGACCGGACACGTCGCGGTCGCGACGCTGGACGGCAGCACCCCGGCGCCGGTCGTCCCCGACGCCCCGTCCGTGACCGGCCTGGACACCACCACCGGCCCCGGCGCGGGCGGCACCCCGGTGACCGTCAGCGGCAGCAACCTGAGCCACGGCATGGTGCTGGTCGGCGGCACCCCGGCGCCGGGCACCTGCACCGACACCGCCTGCACGGTGACCACGCCCGGCGGCTCGGGCAGCGCCCCGGTCAGCGTGGTGACCCCGGGCGGCACGGCCGCGGCGCCGGCCGCCTTCGACTACACCGGCGACCCGCCGCCGGCACCGCCCGCGCCGGTGGTCGGCCACCTGGGCCCGATCAGCGGGCCGGTGGCCGGCGGCACCTCGGTCTCCATCGCGGGCAGCAACCTGACGTACGGGTCGGTGCGGTTCGGCGGGGTGCCGGCCGACCGCGTGTCCTGCGGCCCGCAGTACTGCACGGCCTACGCGCCGGCGGCCGGCCGGCCCGGGCCGGTGGACGTCACGGTCACCACGGCGGGCGGCACCAGCGCGCCGGTGACGTACACCTACACGGCCTGACCCCTTGTTCCGAGGCGCCCGGGTGCCGCCGCGGCGCCCGGGCACCGGTGCGTCCGGGGTCGGGCCGAGCCACTCCCAGGGGCATGTTGAACACGTTCAAATCGAGGGTCTAGAGTCGGCCGTGCGCAGACGGGACAAGGCCCGCCTGCACGTTCGGCATGGGCGCGCGCTCGGCGCGCGCGGGAGGTGGGCGAGATGGACGACGACCCCGCGGTCATCCTGCGGCGGGCCCGACGGTGGCTCCGGTTCTTCGTGGTCTGCCTGGTGCTCAGCGGCCTGACCGCCTTCCCGCTGGAGACCGAGACCCGCTGGCTGGTCGACTTCGCCACCGGCCCGGCCACTCCGCTGACCGACCACTTCCCGGCGGCCCTCGCCTGGTTCGAACGGGTCCACCGGGGCATCACCGAGACCGACGAGCGCTACCCCTTCCTGGCGTACGGCACCGACTGGCTGGCCTTCGCCCACCTGGTGATCGCCGCCGCCTTCTGGGGGCCGCTCAAGGACCCGGTCCGCAACATCTGGGTGATCCGCTGGTCGGCGCTCGCCTGCGGTGCCGTGATCCCCCTGGCGCTGATCTGCGGACCGCTGCGCGGGATTCCGGTGGTGTGGCGGTTTATCGACATGTCATTCGGAATCTTCGGCGTCATTCCGCTGCTCATCGTGCTGCGGTCCCTGCGTCCGCTGGAACGTTCCTTCCAGGAACGCCTGGCCGCGAGCTGAGTCGGCGGCCCCGGAGCCGCCCCGAGGCGCGCGAGCGGAGACCGCGCGCCGGTGGCCCCTCCGGGGCCCCGGGTCACGGACACCGGGCTTCACCCGCAGGCCCTACCATCTGGCTCAACAGCTGCTGGGAGGCGGACGGGCGTGGCCGATGCGGTGATCGATCTCAATGCGGACCTCGGCGAGGGGTTCGGGCGCTGGAGCCTGACCGACGACGAGGCACTGCTGTCCGTGGTGACCAGCGCCAACGTCGCCTGCGGCTACCACGCCGGGGACCCCTCGACCATGCGCCGGGTCTGCGCACTGGCCGCCGAACGCGGCGTCCGGATCGGCGCCCAGGTCTCCTACCACGACCTGGCCGGCTTCGGCCGGCGCGCGATGGACGTCCCCCCGGAGGAGCTCGCCGACGAGATCGCCTACCAGATCGGCGCCCTCCAGGTCTTCGCCCGCGCCGCCGGCTCACGGGTCGCCTACGTCAAACCGCACGGCGCCCTCTACAACCGGGTGGTCGCCGACTCCGAACAGGCCGAGGCCGTGGTGGCCGGGGTACTGCGGGCGGGCGCGGTCTGCGACGGACCACTGCCCGTCCTCGGACTGCCCGGCTCCCGGCTGCTCGACGTCGCCGAGGGCGTCGGACTCCCGGTGGTCAGCGAGGCGTTCGCCGACCGCGCCTACACCTGGGCCGGCACCCTCGTCCCGCGCCGCGAGCCCGACGCGGTGGTGCACGACCCCGAGTCGGTGATCACCCGCGCCGTCGGCATCGCCCGGGACGGCACGGTGGAGGCGGTCGGCGGCGAGCGGATCGGCGTCGAGGCCCGCTCGCTGTGCGTCCACGGCGACACTCCCGGCGCCGCCCAGCTCGCCTGGCGGATCCGCGGCGCCCTCGCCACCGCCGGGGTCCGGGTGGAGGCGTTCACGTGACGGTCGGCACGGTCCGGCGGGTCGGCGAGCGGGCGCTACTGGTCGAACTCCCGGGAACGGCCGAGGTCGCCGCGCTGTACGGCTGGCTGCGCGAGCGGCAGGAGGCCGGGGAACTCGGCGAGGTCGAGGAACTGGTGCCCGCCGCGCGCACGGTGCTGCTGGACAGCGTCGCGGACGTCCCGGCAGTGGCAGCGCTGCTGCGCACCGCCCGTCCACGGGCGGCCGCGGCGGCGAGCGGGCCGCTGGTGGAGGTCCCGACCGTCTACGACGGCGCCGACCTGGCCGAGGTCGCCGCGCTCTGGGGGGTCTCCGAGGAGGCGGCCGTGCGGATCCACACCGAAGCCGAGTACGTGGTCGCCTTCTGCGGCTTCGCACCCGGCTTCGGCTACCTCACCGGGCTGCCGCAGCGGTACGAGGTGCCCCGCCGGGACACCCCGCGCAGCTCCGTCCCGGCCGGCTCGGTCGCCCTGGCCGGCCAGTACACCGGCGTCTACCCGGGCCTCTCCCCCGGCGGCTGGCAGCTGATCGGCCGCACCGCGCTGGCGCTCTGGGACCCGCTGCGCGAGCCCGCGGCACTGCTGGCGCCGGGGGTGCGGGTACGGTTCACGGCGGAACGGGCTTAGGAACGGATCCGGCGACAGTCTTGGGGGCGGGCCGAGTTGAGCGACCTGCAGGTGGTGCGACCCGGACCGCTGACCACTGTCCAGGACCTCGGGCGGCGCGGTGTCGCCCACCTCGGGGTGCCCAGGGCGGGCGCGCTGGACGAACCGGCGCTGCGGGCGGCGAACCGGCTGGTCGGCAACGGTCCGGCGGCGGCCGGGCTGGAGACCACGCTCGGCGGGGTCGCACTGCGCGCCCTCGGGCCGGTGCTGATCCCCGTCACGGGCGCACCGGCACCGGTGACGGTCGACGGACGGGCGGCCGCCTGGGGGGCGCCGATCGCGGTGCCGTCCGGCGCGGTGGTCGAGGTCGGCACGGCGACCGCCGGGGTGCGCGGCTACCTGGCGGTGGCGGGCGGGATCGCCGTCCCGCCGGTGCTGGGCAGCCGCTCCGCCGACCTGCTCTCCGGCCTCGGACCCGCCCCACTGGCCGCGGGCGACCGGCTACCGGTCGGCACACCGCCGCCGTGCCGGGACCGGGCCGAGCTGGTGCCGCTGCCCGCTCCCCCGGCCGAACTGGTGCTGCGGCTGCGGCTCGGCCCGCGCGCGGACTGGTTCGCGCCCTCGGCGGTGGACCGGCTGGCCCGGGACGGCTACCGGGTCTCCGCCGCGAGCAACCGGATCGGGCTGCGCACCGAGGGGCCTGTCGTGGGCCGCACCCGGACGGGCGAACTACCCAGCGAGGGCATGGTGTTGGGAGCGGTGCAGATCCCGCCGGACGGGCAGCCGGTGGTCTTCCTGGCCGACCATCCGACCACCGGCGGCTATCCGGTGATCGGCGTCGTGCCTGCCGCCGATCTGGCGGCGGCCGCCCAGACCCGGCCGGGGACGCCGGTGCGCTTCGTGCCGCTGCGGGAGAAGTGAGGGCGGGAAGGATCGAAGGCGGGACCGGCTGAAACCGACAGGGCTGAGACCGGCAGGGCTGAGACCGGCAGGGCTGAGACCGGCAGGGCTGAGGCCGGGAGCGCCGGGGGCTTCACGCCCGGCCCAACAGCAGCTCCGCGATGGTGCGTTGGGCCGGGTCGAGTGCCGTCTCGCCCTCCTCCGCCGCCCAGGCCGCGTTCTGCAGCACCCGGGCCAACGTCCAGGCCGCCGCCACCTCCCGGTCCAACTCCAGTACGTCCAGCAGGAGGTCGAAGCGCAGCCGCAGCGCCCGGTCGGGGGCGCCGCCGGCCCGCAGGTCGTCCCAGCGGTTGCGCAGCGCGGGCAGCAGCTCGAATCCGGGATGCCCGGCGAGCGGCTTGGGGTCGATGGCCAGCCAGGGCCCGCGGCCGCTGCCCGGCAGCGGGGCGAGGACGTTGCCGTAGTGCAGGTCCCAGTGCAGCAGCCGGTCGCCGGACTCGGCCCGTACCTCCCGCAGGGCGGCCGTACAGTCGGCGAGCAGTCGTCGCTCGTCCGGGTCGGCGAGGGCGGCGGCCGCGGCCGGGGCCCGCAGCAGCAGCCCGTCCGCGAGGCCGGTCAACGTCCGCAGGTGAGCGGGTGCCTGACGCTCAGTCAACTGACGCAGCAGCTCGGCGAGCACACGCAGCGCCGCGAGGTGGTCGGGCAGGCCGAGCAGCGAGCGTGACGGGTCCAGCCGCTCCAACAGCATGGAGCCGGAGGCGGGTTCATGGTCGAGCAGGTGGACGGCGCCCCGCCCGTCCCAGGCCCGCAGGGCGTCGGGCTCGCCGGTCGTCTCCTCGTCCACGGGCTGGAGCTTCAGCACCGCGGGCGTCCCGTCGGCCCGTCGCACCGGTAGCACCAGTCCGGCCACGCCGTGTGCCGTCGGCCCGTCCGGGCTCAGCGCCCAGCGGTCCATCAACTCGCCTGCCAGGGCGGGCAGTCGGGCCGCCCAGGCACGTCCCTCGGCACCGAGGAACTCCTCCAGCGACCGGGCCAGCGCGGGCGGGACTTCGGGGACCTCGACGGGCATCGGGCGGGCTCCTCTCGGGCGGTCCCGCCCAGCCTAGTTCGCGCTCAACCGGTTCGGGCTCAATCCGCACGCAGCGCCGCCGCGGCCGCCGACGCGAAGCCCTCCGGATTGTCGAGCATGATGTTGTGCCCGCAGTCCGGCACGGCCACCACCCGCACGCCCGCCGCACGCAGCCCGTCGGCGCCCTCCGGGTCGCCGTCCGCCGCCGGGTGCAGGAAGGTGCGCGGGAGGTCGAGCCCGAGCAGCAGTTCGCGCATGGCCGGCTCGCTCCCCCGGGCGAGGTGCACGGCGCTGCGGTACAGGCCCTCCGGGCCGGCCAGCCGCATCGTGGACCACCAGAACGGTCCGACCCGCTCGGCGACCTCCTCCCGCCCGCCGGCCAGGAACTCCGCCTCGGTGTAGCAGGCGATCCCGCTGCTGCCGATCCGCTGGCGACCGGGGGTGATCGGGTCCAGGTTGGCGTCCACCAGGACCAGCCGCGCGGCGAGTTCGGGATGCCGGTGCGCCAGGACGATCGCGATCGCGCCGCCCATGCTGTGCCCGACCACCTCGACCCGGTTCAGCCCGGCCGCCGCGACGGCCGCCGCGACCGCGTCGGCGTGCGCCTCCAGCGTGTAGTCGAAGTCGGCGGGCCGGTCGCTGATGCCGAAGCCGAGCAGGTCGAGCAGCAGCGACCGGTGCCCGGCGAGCAGCGGGTGGGCGGCCGCGGCGGCGAAGTAGGCCGGCGAGCTGGCGCCCAGCCCGTGCAGGTAGAGCCTGGCGGGCTCGGCGCCGGGCAGCTCGACCCAGCGGATCCGGTCGCCGTTCGGGGTGACGAGGGCTTCACGCATGCGCGCACGCTCCTGGTTCGAAGTGGCTCGTTCGAATGGTTCGAGTGGTTCGAGGAAATCGCCAAGAGCATACCTCGATGTCGAGGTATAGCGACATCGATATACCCATGCCCCGAGTCACCGATCTGAGAGAGTGGCCCCATGCTGAAGCTCGCGATCCTCGGATTCCTGTACGACCGGCCGCTGCACGGCTACGAGCTGCGCCGCCACCTGGCCGGGCTCACCGGCCACATCCGCCCGATCAGCGACGGCACGCTCTACCCCGCGATCAAGCGCCTGGAGGCCGACGGCCTGCTGGTCCGTCAGACCGAGCCCGGCAGCGCCGCCGCTCCCCGGCACACGCTGCACCTCACCGAGGCCGGCCGCACCGCCCTGCTCGACCGGTTGCGCGAGCCCGAGCCGCTGGACATCAGCGACGGCAACCGCTGGGCCACCGTGCTCTCCTTCCTGCGCCACCTCGACGACCCGGCCGCCCAGGCCGCCGTGCTCCGCCGCCGGCTGGACTTCCTCTCCGAGCCGGCCAGCTTCTACTACGAGGGCGACCGCCCGCGCAGCGCCGAGGAGTTCGCCGATCCGTTCCGGCGCGGCCTGCTGCTGACCGCCCGCGCGACGACCGAGGCCGAACTCTCCTGGCTGCGCGCCACCCTGGCCGAGCTGGCGGAGGCCGAACGAACCGGCGGAGCGACGAACTGACGAACTGACCGAAAGACGCCGAACCGTCCTTCCCAGCGGACCCCACCCGTGTTCCGATGGCCCCATGGGCAACGACACTCATCTGGACGACGAACGACGCGAGGGTTACGACGGCACGGGCGCGGGCGCGATCACCCCCGACGGCTGCGCGGTCGAGGTGTGGACCCGCCTCCCGGTGGGCGACGCACCGGACGTGATCGAGGCCGCCGTCCCACCCGGCGCGCGCATCCTCGAACTGGGCTGCGGCGTCGGCCGGATGACCCACCCGCTGGTCGACCGCGGCTTCACCGTGACGGCCGTGGACGAGTCCGCCGAGATGCTGGGCCGGGTGCGCGAAGGCGTCCGCACCGTGCGCAGCCCGATCGAGCGGCTGGACCTCGGCGAGCGCTTCGACGTCGTCATGCTCGCCTCCTTCCTGGTGCACGCGGGCGATGTGGCCGTCCGCCGGGGCCTGTTGGAGACCTGTCGCCGCCATGTCGCCGAGGACGGCTGCGTGCTGGTGCAGCGCGAGGGCGAGGACTGGCACCTGAACGTACCGCGCGAGAGCCGGATCGGGACGGACGGGATCGCCCGGATCCTCTCCGCCACACCGGTGGGTGAAGGAGTGAACTCCGTCCGCGCGCAGTACGAATTCCCGGACGGCACCTGGACGCAGACCTTCCTCTCCCGCCCGCTCAGCACGGAGGCCTTCGAACAGGCCCTGGCGGACGCCGGCCTGCGGGTCGAGAGGTACCTGACGGAGGACCGCACCTGGGTCAGGGCCCGACCGCTCGGCTGAGCCGTGGCGGCCCGGAGCGCGGGGCCCCGGAGAGCGCGATCAGAGAGCGCAATCGATGAGCGCAAAGACCGATTAAAGGGTGAACAAAGAAATGTCACCTTCACCCCGTACCATCGGCCGCGCGCCGGGCCCGCGCGCGGCCTGGTCCGCGCGGGTCGCGGTCGTCCGCACGCCCGCTCCGACCCGCAAGGACCCGCCCATGCCGCACCAGCACGACGCCCGTCCGATACCCCTGGCGGGTGCCTGGTGATCGACTGGTTCCACGGGGCCGTTCTCGGCCTGATCCAGGGGCTCACCGAGTTCCTGCCCATCTCCTCCAGCGCGCATCTGCGGGCGTTCTCCGCCCTGTTGGGCTGGAACGACCCGGGAGCGGCCTTCACCGCCGTCACCCAGCTGGGCACCGAGGCGGCGGTGCTGATCTACTTCCGCCGGGACATCGCCGCGATCGTCCGGACCTGGGCACTGTCGCTGGTCCGCCCAGCGCTGCGCTCAGAACCGGACGCCCGGACGGGCTGGTTCGTGATCATCGGCACCCTGCCGATCGGCATCCTCGGCAAGCTGTTCCAGGACACCATCGAGACCCATCTGCGCGATCTCCGGATCATCGGCACCACACTGATCGTCTTCGGTCTGATCCTGGCCGTCGCCGACCGCACCCGCGCCGTCCGCCGTGCCCGTCCGATCACCGACCTGACCCTGCCGCACGCGGCCGGCTTCGGCTTCGCCCAGGCGCTGGCACTGATCCCGGGCGTCTCCCGCTCCGGCGGCACGATCAGCGCGGGCCTGCTGCTCGGCTACAGCCGGGAAGCGGCGGCCCGCTACTCCTTCCTGCTCGCGATCCCGGCGGTGCTCGCCTCGGGGACGCTGGAGCTGTTCAAGATCGGCGAGGGCCCGGCCCCGGCCTGGGGGCCGACCGTCCTGGCCACCCTGATCGCCTTCGTGGTCGGCTACGCGGCGATCGCCTGGTTCCTCAAGTACATCTCGAACAACAGCTTCACGCCGTTCGTGGTCTACCGGGTGCTGCTCGGCGTCCTGATCATCTGCCTGGTGGCAGGCGGCGTGCTGGCCCCGGACGCGGGTGCGATCAAGTAGAACGCGGTTCCACAAGTCGAACACCGTTTCAGAAGGCGCCCGGAAAGCAGTGGGCCGGGACACCCGCACGGTGTCCCGGCCCACTGAAC